>JBKPNQ010000257.1:0-12289 GCA_046732715.1 Acidobacteriota bacterium
CGCCCTCGTACGGGAAGTCCTTGCGAAGGGCCCATGCCCCTTCCGGCCAATCGTCATGGACGGCAACCCGCATCGGGTTCGGATGGCCGTTCGGGACGAGGCCGAAGAAATCCATCACCTCCCGTTCGAACCAGTTGGCCACCGGGTATTTCGCAGCGATCGATGGATACGACGGTTCACTCGGGAGCACCGGGGCCACAATCTGGAGGAAGGATCGCAGGTTGGGCAAGAACCACAGGTGGTGCAGAAGAAATCGGCCGTTGGTGTCTCGCTCGTCACTCGCGAACAGGGACAAGAGCCGTCCGCTCAGACCCACGGTAATGCGGTCGGCGAAGTCCGGCAATGCCGACGTCGTCGTCTCGAGCAGAAGCTCGCCGAGCCGGGTCTCACGAACGCGCACCTCCGGCACTCCCAGGGCGGTCGACACGGTCGCTACCAGAGACATCACCCGCGACTCCAAAGCACGTGCGTTGCCGCACGGATGAGCGCCATCAATGGCGTTGGCAGATAGAAGGCCGACACGACGGCGATAGCCGCGGCCGCAATGACGGTCGCCATCCCAACGTCGAGGCGTTCGGGTTTCGGCACTCGCCGGTCGGCGGGATCTCGCGGTGGTCCGAGCACGATGTGCCCCACTTGGTACGCGAATCCGCAGAACAGCACGATCAGTGCAGCCAGGAGCACGGCGGTGGCCGCAGGATGGGATCCAGAAAATCCGGCTCTGAGAATTGTCATCTCGCTGAAGAACATGCCGAAGGGCGGCGAGCCAGTGATGATCACGGTGGCGAGAACGAACAGAGCGCTCGCGATCGGCGCCCGGGTGAACGTCCCCTGCCCGATGCGGTCGAAGTTCGAGGAGCTATGTTGTTGCGCGAGCGTGCCGGCAGAAAAGACCGCCACAGGTTTCGCCAGTGAGTGATAGGTCATGTGCAAGAGCGCCCCGAACACGGCCGCTTGCGCACCGAGGCCGAAGCCGATAGCCATGATGCCGACGTGCTCGATGCTGGAGTACGCCAACAGCCGCTTCACATTCCACTGAATCAACACGAACGGCGTCGCGATCAGCACAGAGAGCAGACCCAGTGTCAACAGCAGCCCCTGGGAGAACTCCGGTCCCAACGAGGCTGTCGAAATCAGATGGATCCTCAAGACGCAATACAGCGCGCCGTTCAACATGCCGACGGCCATCAGCACCACCGCTGGCGACGGTGCTTCACCATACGCGTCAGGCTTCCAGGTGTGCATGGGCGCAAGACCCGCCTTGGTTCCGTAGCCGATCAGGGCAAACACGACGCCCAGTCGCAGCGTAAAGGGATGCAGCTGCGGCGCCAGTTGCATGAAACGCGTCCAGTGAAGCGCTCCCACGCCTTCGCCGAGCGACCCTTGGCCGGACGCAAACACGAGTACGGTCCCGAGCAGCGCAAAGGCGAGCCCGAGGCTGCCCAGCACGAGGAATTTCCAGGCGGCCTCGAGTGACGTGTCGCGATCGTGAAACGTGATGAGGAACACCGACGCGAGCGTGGTCAGCTCCACGGCGATCCACATGATACCGAGGCTGTTGGAGACCGACACGAGGAGCATTGCGAACACGTAGGCTGGAATCAAGCCGTAGAACTCATGGCGCATCCGCGACGTCACGAGTCCGCGCGGCTCGTTGCGCCGTAGATACCCGATGCCGTAGACCCCTGATAGAAGGCCGACAAATCCGCTCAGGACGAGGACCAGCGCCGACAACCCATCAACGCGCAAGGAATCAAAAAAGGCGGCAGGGACGGTGCCGCCAAGAAACTGGTTTGCCGTGGCGAGACAGAGTCCGAACGTCAGCGCCAAGCCGCCGGCCATCGTGGCTTCCTTGAAAGGGCGCGGGCCACCGAGACCACCGATGGCTGCCGTCAGCAACGGCACGGCCAGTGTCCAGAGGAGCAGGTTCACG
Source organism: Acidobacteriota bacterium (assembly GCA_046732715.1). GTDB lineage: Bacteria > Acidobacteriota > Vicinamibacteria > Vicinamibacterales > 2-12-FULL-66-21 > JALZOC01. The sequence goes on from JBKPNQ010000257.1 coordinate 1,934, forward strand.
CCTATCCTTTCAGGTTGGAGAGCCGGCTGACGTCCATTGATTCGAAGCGGCCGACGATGCGCTGAACGAGAATGCCGAGGACGAGGACGGCAAGGATCACGTCGAACGCAATGCCGAATTCGACGACCAACGGCATGCCAGTGGTCACACCCACCGCCACCAGGAAGACCGCGTTCTCCACAGTCAGGAGGGCGAGGATCTGCGTGATGGCCTTCTTCCGCGTCACCATCAGAAACAGGCCAATCAAGAGCAGCGACAGTGCCACGCCGATCAGATGGTGGGTGACGAGCTGGGTGCCCTCTTCAAAGCCGGTGCTGACCCGGTACCCGACCACGGTCAGGCCGACACAGATCAGCAGAGAGACCGGGACGTTGAGGAATGGCTCGATCTCGCGGTGAATCCCGATGCGGTCGACCGTCCGCATGAGGAACCAGGGGATGAGAATAGTCTTGAGCACGATGGTGAGCGCAGCCGTGACGAGCAGCTCCCGGTGCGATTCGGAAATCGCAATCGTGATCGCCACGATGGCCAAGAGCAGCGACTGCAGACCATAGAGGCGGATCGTCGTGAATAGCGCCTTCTGACCCACCATGAGGTAGGCGCTCACCAACATCCCGGCCGCGGACAGAATCAGCACATTTGCAGTCATACGCACGTGGCCTCAGAGGAACCGGATCGCGAGCGCCAAAAATCCGAGACCGAGGGAAATCGACACGAGTTCCGGAACCCGGAACAGACGAAGCTTTGCGTTCGTGCTTTCCACGACCGTGACGGTGATGGCGAGCACAAACACTTTGGCGCCCCACGCCACGATGGCGACCAGCACGGCCGCCGGCGCGGCGCTGGTCGCGATTCCCACGGGCATGAAGAGATCGACCAGCAGCGTGAGATACAGGACCTCCTTGACGGCGGACGCCCATTCGACCAGGGCGAGGTCCGGGCCCGCATATTCGAGAACCATCGCTTCATGGATCATCGTCAGCTCGAGGTGGGTCGCGGGGTTGTCCACCGGGATGCGACCCGTCTCGGCGATCACAATCATGAACAGCCCGGCAAAGGCCAGAATGTCGGCCGGATGACGGTTGATCCCTTGCTGCACCAGCGTTCTGACCAGTACGCCCAGGTTCATCGAGCCAGCCGCAAGGGCGGACGCAAACAGCCCCAACATGAGGGCCGGCTCGGCGAGCGCGGCGATGGTCATGTCACGGCTGGCGCCCATGCCCCCGAAGGGACTCCCGGTGTCCAACGCGGCCGTGGCGAGCGCGAAACGCCCCAAGGCCAGCGTTCCTACCAGCAGCAGGATTCCACCAGCCGCTTCGAGCGGCGCGACCGGGAACAGCACTGGCACCAGCGTGGTGGCCGCCACGGCCGCGGCGAAGTACACGCGCGGCCCCGCCACATAGACCCACGACGCCACATCGGATTGCACCCGCTCCTTCCGCAACAGCTTCGCGAGGTCGTAGTATCCCTGCAGGAGCGGCGGTCCCTGGCGATTCTGAAACCGCGCTTTCATCTTCTTGATGACAGTTTTCAGCAGCGGCGCGACGGCGAGCAGGCCGCCGGCCTGCAGCAGCGCCGCGCCGGAAGCCAGGAGGGCGTCTTGTATCGCAGGTGTCACGTCGTTCCTCCGAGCCACATCAACAAGATCACCGCGAGGACGAGCACATACGCCAGGTACGTGTGGAGGCTGCCGGCCTGCAGCACTTTCATCCCCCTCGCCATCCTGACAACGCCGCGACCCAGCGGTCCGTAGAAATAGCGCTCGAACGTCGGTTCGATCTGCGCGCGATAACGAACCTCCTCCACGAAGTATGGCGAGACCTCGGCTACGGCGTCGACCTGTCGAGTGGGCCTGTACACGGCCCCAAAAATCATCAGCAGCGGTTTCGAAAATGCCGTTGCCGTGTACTCGCTCCGCGGTGTCAGCTCACCGCCGCATCCCCATGTGGGGGCCTGTCTCCGGGCCAGACCACGTCGCGTGGTGAGCGCCGTCGACACAATGAATCCACCCAGAAGGGCGAGTCCAAACATCGCGGGGGCGATGTGATCGAACGATGTCAGCGTCGACGACATGCCGAGCCGTCCCCAAGCCATGGCTCCGGCTGGTCGGAGTCCGGGGAGGGATGCCGTTACCGCTTCGAGGCCGCGCAGCACCAAGCCTGGAAAGAACCCCAGGCCTACGCACAGCGTCGCAAGAAAGCCCAGGGGCCCAAGCATCAGGGCTGGCGACTCGTGCGCCGCCGATGCCGCTCGGTGGCGCGGCAACGCGAGAAAACTGATGCCGAATACCCGCACGAAGCATGCGGCTGCCAGGGCGCTCGTCAATGCCAACAAGGCTGCCGCCAGCGGAAAATTCAAGCGGAGCAGCCCGTGAGTGGACGCAAATCCCAGCAACAGCGCCTGGAACGTGAGCCACTCGCTTGGAAAGCCGTTCAAAAGTGGAACGCCAGAAATCGCGAGCGCACCGACCAGGAAGAACGCACCCGTCCACGGCATGCGACGCATCAGGCCTCCCAACTGCTCGATGTGCCGGGTACCCGTCGCCATCACGACGCCACCTGCGCCTAGGAACAGGAGTCCCTTGAAAATCGCGTGATTCAGCACGTGCATGAGGCTGGCCGTAACGGCCACGGTCGCGAGCGTACTGTGACCGCGAGCAAGTGCCATCATCGCGGCTCCCAGAGCCAACGACATAATTCCCGAATTCTCAATGGTGCTGTACGCCAGCAGGCGCTTGATGTCGGTCTGTGTCAACGCATACAACACACCGAGGATGGCGGACAGTGTCCCGACCGCCATGAACACGAGCGCCCAGTTCACATCCGGCGTGCCGAGACCAAAGGCGCAAACCTTGAAGAGACCGTAAATACCCGCCGTGATGAGCACCGCCGACATGAAGGCGGACACACTGCTGGGTGCCGCGGGGTGGGCCTCGGGGAGCCACACGTGAAAAGGGATGAGCCCTGCCTTCACACCAAACCCGATGAAGAACAGTGCGAACACCCCATCGCGCATCGGCCCAGACGCGACGTGCCCGGACAGGATCGCCGGGAACGACAGCGAACCGGCCGAAGACGCCAGGATCATGAACCCCGCGATCAGACAGCCAGTGCCGACGTGCGACATGACCAGGAAGAGATACGCTGCGCGGCGACTCGCGCGCGACTCGTGTTCCGTCGCGACCAGGGCGGCCGTCGCGAGGGTCATCACCTCCCACCCGCAGAGGAACCCAATGACGCTATCGGCGACAAACACGACCTCGAGTCCGCCGATCATCGCATTGAACGCGGCGCCGACGGCGGCCGTGCGAGGCCTGGCGACCGCGTGAGCGAAGTACCCTGCACTGTAGAGCGCGACTGGCACGGCGATGAGAGCCAACACGATGAGAAACCATGCCGACAACGGCGTCACCGAGTACCCGAGCTCAGTCTCTGACGCGGTATGACGGAAGAGCGTGCCATCAATCGCGCTCGCCGACCCAATGACGTGGATGGCCACCACTGCCGTCATCACGGAAGCCACGATTGAACCGCCGATCGCCATCCAGCGGCAGGCGGGCGCGTGACGAACCAGCATCAGTGTCGCCACGACGCTCGTCAGACGAATGACGAGCGCCAAGGGTACGCCGACCGCGACCAATCCGTTCATGTTCAACTTGTCCACCACACGAAGAGCACCAGGCTAATCACCAAGCCGATGACGTAACCGAGATAGGCATGGAGGCTCCCCGCTTGTAGAACTCTCATCCCCGTGGCGACCCGCAGCACGGCACGTATGACGGGGCCGTAGACGTGGCGCTCGAACGTCGGCTCGATCTCCGAGCGATAGCGCACTTCCTGTGGGAAGTACGGCGAGATCTCAGTCAACGCGTCGACTTGGCGCGTCGGGCGATACACGGCTCGGAAGATCATCAGCAGCGGCTTCGAAAAGGCGGTGGCGGTGTACTCAGTGCGCGCCGTCAATTGACCACCGCATCCCCACGTAGGGACTCGTCTGACCGGCGCATGCCGAGCCGTCAGCAACCCCGTGGCTGCCCAGCCCGCCAGAAGGGTGATGCCGAGCATGATCGGGATCACATGGTCGAAGGGGTCCAACGCGGACCCGATGCCCAATCCTCCCTGCACGAGGTGCGGTGGCGGCTGCAGACTGGGCAAGGAGACCATGACGCTCTCGAGCGCGCGCAGCACGAATCCCGGAAGCAGCCCGAGCGCGACGCAGCACGCTGCCAGCCACGCCTGCGGGGCGAGCATCACGAGTGGCGATTCCGTCGCATCCGCAGCGGAAGGGCTCCGGGGCAACGCCACGAACGTCATACCGAACGCTTTCACAAAACAGGCAGCCGCCAGTGCTGTCGTCAGCGCCAGGAGGGCACCACCCACCGGGAAGAGCAAATGCACGAGCGGCTCGCTGGAGCCTCGGAACCCGAAGAGGAACGCCTGAAATGTCAGCCACTCGCTGGCGAAGCCGTTCAGCGGGGGCAGGCCGGAGATCGCCATCGCGCCGACAAGAAAACAGAGGCCTGTCCAAGGCATCCGCCGCAGCAGGCCCCCGAGCTGCTCGATCTGCCGCGTCCCGGTCGCCGTGAGAACGCCTCCCGCACCGAGGAACAGGAGGCCTTTGAACACCGCGTGGTTCAGCACATGGTAAAGACTCGCCGCCAACCCGAGTGCGGCGACGTCGCTGCGGCCGTAAGAGAGACCCATCATCCCTGCGCCAAGGCCCAGGAGAATGATCCCGATGTTCTCGATGCTGTGGTACGCCAGGAGGCGTTTGAGATCGTGCTGCATCAGCGCATACAGCACGCCTAACACCGCTGACAGCCCTCCCACGACAACGACGATCACACCCCACGACAAACGCGGAACACCGAGGCCAAACGCGCACACCCGCACCATCCCGTAAATCCCGGTCTTGATGAGCACGCCTGACATCAGCGCGGAGATGCTGGTGGGTGCCGCCGGGTGGGCCTCAGGCAACCAGACATGGAGCGGAACCATGCCCGCCTTGATTCCAAATCCAGTGAAGAAGAATGCGAACAAGATGTGCCGTATCGGCCCGATCGACAGACTGCCCGACAGCAGAGTCGCGAACGACACGGAGTCGTACAGCGACGCCAGGATCAGGAAGCCTGCGATCAGGAAACCCGTGCCGAGATGCGACATCACCAAATAGAGATAGGCGGCGCGGCGGCTTCTCCGTGCTTCGTGCTCTGTGGCGACAAGCGCCGCCGTCGCCAACGTCATCAACTCCCAGGCACAAAGGAAGGTGATGAGATCGCTGGCGACGAACACGAGCTCGACCGCCCCCAGGAGCACGTTGAAGGCAGCCCCGAGGAACGCCGACCGTCGGTTCCAGTGTGGCCCTCCGACGTATCCAAGACTGAAGATGGCGATCGGAACGGCGACGACGGCCAGAACCAGAAGAAACCACGCTGACAATCCGTCAATCGAATAACCAAGCGAGAATCCGGACGCGTGATGTGTGAATAGGACGCCGCTCACCGGCGTGCCACGGCGCAACACTTGAACCGCCGCCAGGCCGCTCGCGAGCGACGCGGCCGCCGATCCCAAAAACCCCACACGACGGGCGACACCACGCCGGGGCGCCGTCAAGATGGTCACGGCCGCAATGCCGATTCGCAGTGCCAGAGCAAACGGCAGACCGCTGGCGTGATCCAGAGGCATCACGCGGCGGCCGTCCGTCCGGCTGGACACAGCTGGTGTCCTGGCCCGACCACGTCAATCTGAACACCCATGCACAATTCCGAATCGTTGGCGTCGCTCGCTTCGGTTACCAGGCGGCGATCGTGGAAATGATCTGCGCGATCACCCCGAGTGCCGCCAAGAGACAGAGCCGAATACCGATCTCTCTCCGCTCTGCCGGATCCTTCGGCAGCGACGGCGGCTGCCATCCGAGGCCATCTCGTTTCGCGGACGTCTCCTCGACCGTGTCACCTCACCGACGGGCTCGCACTCTCTGGTCAACTCGTCATTGTCCCTACGTGGATTCGTCGTCAAGATCCTGCGCAAGCGTCTGCGCCGCCCTCCGCAATTCCAGCAAGGTTTCCCGAACGATTCGGTTCGTCGACAACATCCGGTCAAGGCGTTCGGTGATTGTCCGGACGGCTTCGCTATCTGCCGCACTCGAGCCCACGCGCGATCGCATGAGCAGGTGTATGTCATCGCGAATGCAACTGATGTCTCGCCACTTGGCCTCGATGTCAGACTGCAAGCTCACCAGATACGCGTCCACGAGTTGACAGTCGAACGATGTCCGTCTCGAATGGGTCATCGTCATGGCCCCGGCTTTGAGTCCACTCCAGCGTTCTGGCTGGTCGAAGGCGAAACGTGATTGGCTGCGGAGAGATCGCCTCCACCGTGACACCTGGCGGTCCTGCGAGCCGAAGGCCAATCTCGTGACGGCCCTCTGACCGATGGTGACCGTCGGCGCGCGCCGTCAAAACGGCGACTTCCAGAGAGTCCGGCGCCCCCGAGCTTCCGTGCAGCCGCACCAACTGGGTAACCAGGCGCGGCGGTAGCATTACTACATTTTGATGTTTGCATATAGGATCCAGGCTGGCTTGTGGCGACGACGAGCCTGATCTACACTCTGCGGCTTTCTCGCTGCAGCTCGCGGAGCATTCCGCGCGTGTTCACCAAATGGTTGTTGAAGATGCGCCGCGCCACGGCGAGCAGGTCCTCGATAGCGGGATCCCGCAACGCGTAGCGGACCGAGAGGCCTTTCTTCTCTGACGTCACGATACCTTGATTGCGCAAGACGGCGAGCTGCTGCGACACCACCGGCTGGTCCAACTTCAAGGCCTCTTGCAGCTCCTGCACACTGCGATCGCCGCCTATCAAGATCTCGAGGATCTTGATGCGGACCGGATGAGAGAGCGCTCGGAAGAACTGCGCTTTGAAGGTCTGCAGTGCGGTTGCGCGCATCTCGTTACCTGCGCTGTCTGCGCGACGGGGATCCCGGCGCCGGGTCATACAGTTAACATTAATATATCTCTATATAGTTGCAGCGTCAACGTCGCGGCGGCCCAGCTCGCCGGCCACGAACCTCGAAACGTCGCGCACGCTATCTTGCGTCTGTGCTCACACGGCCAGCGTCAAACGCTCGACCTGGCTCAGCCAGCTGAGTCACGGGTGCCAACTGGCCATGGGCCGCGCGATCGCAACCGCGAGCAACCGCTCAGTGGCGTAGGCGCGCGTTCCTGCCATTGGCTATCATGGGCGAACGACGTGAGGCTGATCCGTCCAATATTTGTCGCGTTCGGGTTCATCGTGTGCCTTCAGGCGATGTCTCTGGCCTGCAGCTCTCGTATCACTCCCGCTGCGCTGCCCGTCCCGTCACAGCCGGACCGACCGCCAGAACCCCCGAGTCCGGTTCCCTCCACGCCAGCACGGCCACCATCGGCTCCGGCGGCGACGCCGCTCGGTCCCGAAGCCGGATCCGACGACTGTGCGTTGATCGCTGAAGCGGGCGAACCCGTTGCGACCGTTGCCCTCAGCAACCCAATCGATCCATCGAATGCCCCCCATCCGTCGAACGACAGCGAGCGATTGGTATTCCGCCAGCTCTACGAGACGCTGGTCAGAACGGATTGCCATGGACGTGTCAGTCCCGGCCTGGCAGCGTCGTGGCAGCTCGATGCGAACGGCCGTACCTGGATCGTCACATTGCGGGAGAACGCCAGGTTCTCCGACGGCACGCCGGTCACGGCGGCTGACGTGCAGGCGAGTTGGACGGACGGCACAGGAGGAGAGCTGCGGCGGGCCGTGAGCGGGCTCGTTCAATCGGTGGCCGTTGTCGGCGATCGAGCTCTTGCGATCGTTCTGCGGAGTCAACGTTTGGACGTGCCGCTGGCGCTTGCGCACCCCGATCTTGCAATCGCGAAGTCTGTCGCTGATTCGCAGTGGCCGATTGGAACGCGATCCACCCGGATCGCAACAGAAGGACACCCTGCAGCCGCAAAAGCTGCGACAGTGATTACCGTTGGTCGAGACAATCTGCCGGCCATCCGCTTTTTCGTCGCTGCCGGCGATATGCGGGATCTCCTTGACCAAGGGGTGGACTTACTGCTCACACGGGATCCCGCGACGCTCGAGTACGCAGCCACGCTCCCCCAGTTTCGGTCCGTGCCGCTGGCATGGCAGCGAACCCGCGTACTTCTTGCACCCGGCCGCTCGCGCTCGGCGGCGTCGCTGTCGGAGGATGCGCGGCATGTTCTCGCCGACGATGCAGTTCGAGGAGAGGCGCGGGGGGCGCGCGGCCCGTTCTGGTGGCAGATGATGACGGATTGCGGGGTCACGCTCTCTCCTCCGCGAGACCACTCCCCGCCCATTCCGCGAATCGTATACGACGCGAGCGACAGCGCCGCGCGGGATTTGGCCGAGCGCTTTGTGGGCCTGGTCCGTGCGTCGGGTCCGGCCGCGACGGCGTTTCTCGATGCGCTCCTTCCGGACCGTCCAGGCCGGACCTACCAGCGCGCCGCCGGGCTGACCGGTGAGGCCCTGGCACGGGCACAGCGTCGGGGAGCCGATGCGGGTTATGTGACGTCCGTCGACAGCCGGCCGGTTGATCCGTGCCACGACCTGCAGGCCCTGATGGATGGCGCTCCATGGCTCGATCCGGAGACCATCGTCCCCCTGGTCGAGACACGAGTGCAAGCGGTTGTGCGGCGCGGTCGGTCCGGCGTGACCGCGGAATGGGATGGGGGATTGGTGATTGCAGCGGTAAACGAGCCGAGATAAGAGATGAGCCTGCGCACTCGCCTGCTCCTCGCCTTTGCTGCCGTCGTGCTGATCCCCATTGCGCTGCTGGCGTTCGGACTTCGTCACGAGATGATCAAGCATCTCTCGGCGGAGTACCAGCTGCGTGTCGACGGTGCAGTTGAGATCATGCGCGAAGATCTCGCTCGCGAAAGTGCGGGGATCGCGGAGCGGCTCGCGTCGCTCGAGAGCGCGCTGCTGAACGACAACCGGTTTCGCCTGGCCGCGGTTGCCGGCGCCGAGTCGGAACGGGTCTATCTGCTCGACTATGCCGGCACGGCGATGCGCCTCACTGGTCTATCGATGCTGCAGATTCAGGATGGCGACGACCGGATCATCAGCTCTGGTCACTTCCGGAACGAGCATGGTCGTGCCGAGCCTGGACTGGCGTCCGCACTGCAAAGCGCCCGCGGCGTTGCGTTCGTCACGACTCGTGGCGCGGACCGTGAGTTTCTGGCACTCGCACGTGCCGAGTCGCTCGTGATCGGCGGGCGGACGTTCACGATTGTCGGTGGTGTGGCTGTTGATCACGCCTTTCTCGCGCGGCTGGCGCGCGACAGGGCGATCGTCGTGTCGCTGCGTTACCCAGGGGGAGAGCTATCGACGGGTCCACGAAAGCCCGACACGACGGACGACTCGGCGGTCGGCGAACTGCAGCTTCCCGTGATTCGGACTGGAGCCGGAACACCGCTCGAAGTGGTGCAGGCGCGGCTCGAGGTCACTCAACCTCTCACCCCCCTCAGGGCGCTGCTGCGCAGTGCGGATTCATGGCTCCTTGTGACGGCCGCGGGAACTGGAGTCACCGCGCTGCTGCTGGCGGTGTGGGTGTCGTCGCGAATCAGCGGACCCCTGGCAGCTCTTGCTGAAAAGACGGCCGTGCTCGATCTCGACCGCCTCGACGTCGACTTCGATCCCGGCACGGACGAAGTCGGCAGATTGTCACGGCTGCTCGGTGACCTGGCGGCACGGCTGCGAACCAGCACCGCCCGCGTTCGGGAGGCCGAACGGCGCGCCACTGTCGGCGAGCTCGCCCGACAGATCAACCATGACATCAAGAACGGCCTCATCCCGCTTCGGAACGTGATGCGCCATCTGGCGCAAGTCGAACGGGACGAGCCAGCCGCCCTGCCGGGAGTATTCGCCGAGCGGCGGTCAACGGTCGATTCCAGTATCGCGTATCTCGAGACGCTGGCCACGAGCTACCAGCGATTGTCGCCACCATCGGACCGGCGCGAGTGCGATCTGAATGCGCTCGTCGGGGAGGTCGTCCGCGCCGCGCAGGCGCACCAGGATGTCGAGTTCGGGACCGACCTTCCGAGTGTCCCACCGGTCGTGGCAGACCCGGTCGCGTTGCGGCGTATTCTCGAGAATCTGATCGCCAACGCGGTGGACAGCCTCGAATCGAAACCAGGCCGCATCACAGTCTCCACGCAGGTGGTGGATCGAGACGGTGGTCTGCCGGTGGTCCAGGTGACGGTCGCCGACACCGGCCGTGGAGTGTCGGCCGACGAGGCCGGACGAATCTTCAACGATTTCTATACGACGAAGCCGGGCGGTACTGGTCTGGGACTCTCTATCG
>JBKPNQ010000258.1:0-15714 GCA_046732715.1 Acidobacteriota bacterium
GTTCGAAGCATATGCGCCCAGCCGAGGACGGCCGTCAGCGGAGTGCGCAGCTCGTGCGACACCGTGGCAAGGAACTCGTCCTTCGATCGATTGGCTGCTTCGGCTTCGCGCCTCGCCGCCTGTTCCTTCGCGACCAGCTCCGCAAGATCATTTCCCATGGCGTTGAATGCCCGGCCAAGTGCGCGGACTTCTGAAGGACCGGACAACGGGATGGGCCGGTCGAAACGGCCGGTTTGAAGCTTACGGGCCGAGCGCGCCAGCCGGCGGACCGGCGAGGCAATCCACTGCGCCGCAAGGAGCGACAGGATCGCGCCGGCGAGCACGAACCAGGCGCCGCTGACGAACAACTGGCGCCGCAGCTGTTCGGCAGGCGCGAGGGTTTGATCGTAGTCGACCCGCGCCATCAGACATGCGGTCCCCAATCCGGCAATTGGCCGGAAGCTTTGGACCGTCCGCTTGCCTCGCTCGTCGACATCCACCACGGCGTCGGCACCCTCGCGGCAGTTGTTCAGTAACCGAACGCCAGGCGCACCGGTCATGTTCAACGTGCCGGGTCCGCTTCCGGCCAGGACGTGACCGTCGTAATCGATCAACGACAAATCTCCCGAAGCCAGACCCGATGGTGCGCCAAACAGCCGCTCGACCTGCGTGTGATCGAAGGTCAATGTCAGCGTCAGCGGGTTGCGCGCGGCTCGCATCTCGTACCGCACCGCGCCGTCGTCGTCGCGAATGATTCGCGCGATCGCGCCGGGCAACGGCCCAACCGGAGCGATACGGACGCCGGATCGGCGCAGAACGCGTGTCCGGTAGGTGAGCATCGCTGACAACGCGCCCTCACCTTTGCGGAAGTCATCGACCATCGGCCGCACGCAGTCCTGGAGCCAGGCGAGCCGGCCGAGATCCAGTGTTTCCGTGCAGAGGGATTGGACGCTGACGAGGAACGCCTCGGCCCGCTGCTGCCGGAGCTGGAACAGCTGCGTGATACTTTGCTCTCGGGTGCGAGTTGCCGCGGCGACCGTGCGGCGCGCATCGTCGTCGAGATTATGGGCAAGGGACGTGTACGCCGTCCTCGTGAGGACCACGGTGATCCCCATGAGGAGTCCGACAAACGACAGGAGCAGCTGGACTGAGAGAGGCAGCGCCGGACGCATCATTTCGGAGGCGTGGTTGGTTCGCAGTCACAACCGCTTGCGCCTCAGCAAAAGCCTCGCCGACGGCGCACTCCGCTTCGACCCACATTACGACGGGGAAATCAGCCAGTCACGTAGAAAACTCGGGGGGAGCACTCCAGGCCGGATACCGATGAGGTTGGTCGAACGCACGAAATGAGGTCGTCTCGCGACGAAAACGTTACCCGGACCCGCGCTATCGAAGCGTCACTTCGTCTGCCGGCGTCAGTCCTGACGCAGCACCACGAGCGGGTCGACGTTCGTCGCTCGACGCGCCGGAACGTATGTCGCCAGCAGCGACAGCAGACCAAGTCCCACGACGACGATGGCGTAGGTCACGACATCATGCGGCTTGACGTTGAACAGCATGCCGCTGACCAGGCGCGTGGACGCCAGCGCGCTCAGCACACCAATCAACAGGCCGATCCCCGTGAGCTTCAACCCGCGGCCAAGCATCAGCCACATGACCGCGGGCCTGGTTGCTCCGAGCGCCAGTCGCACACCGATTTCCTTCGAGCGTTGCCCGGCGACGTACGCCATCACGCCGTACGTCCCGGCCATCGCCAGACACAGCGCCACGAACGCAAAGAGAGTCAGCAGCCAGGCTCGAAACTTCGGCGTGGCGACGTGCGCCGCGAGCAGTGCCTCCAACGTCGTCACGTTGACCGACACGTTTGGCGATCGCTCGCGCGCTTTGCGCTCGATAGCGGCCCCGAGCGCGGACGTGTCCACCGCGCCTCTGACGACGAAGCGGAGCGTCGCACTGTTATACACGTGCTGCAAGTACGGCATGTAGATTTCCGGCTGCGGCTCGCGCGACGGTCCATACTGTCTAACGTCAGCGACGACTCCGACAATCGTCATCGGCTCGACCGAATCGTATCCAGCGATAATCGCGCGGCCGATGGGATCGCGGTCGCCGAAGGCGACGCGAGCGAGTGCCAGGTTGACGATGGCGACGCGCGGCCTGTCTGCAACGTCGGCGTCAGTGAAGTCGCGACCCGCGTGTATCGGAATGCCAAGCGCCTGGAACGCGCCCGGCGCGACGACGTTCATCGCCGCGGGACGCGACGTCGTCAACGGCGACTCTTTCGGCATTCGATCGATCCAGTAACCGCTGTCCGACTCGACCTGTCCGGGCGGTCCCATCATCGCCCCCGCAGCGATGACACCCGGCAGCTGCCTGATATCCGAGAGGAGCCCCTGAAAGAATGCGCGGCTGTCGCTCCAATCACGTTGAAGCGGCCACGCCGTGGCTTCCATCACGACGACGTTTCCCGGCTGAAACCCAAGCGGTGACCGCTGAAGGGCGATGAGGCTCTTGACCAGCAAGGCCCCGACAGCCACAAGAACCACTGCGAGCGCCACTTCGGCGACAACCAGTGCTTCGCGCACGCGCGTGCCGGCGCCGCCAGCGAGCCTGCCGGCGCCGTGGCGGAGCGGATCGCTCACGTCGACGCGAGAAGCCTGGAGCGCCGGCGGCAGCCCGAACAAGATGCTGACAATCGCTGACAAAGCTGCGGTGAACAGGAGGACGCTGCCATTGACCGACACTTCATCGAGACGCGGGACATCGGCCGGCGACAAGGCGACGAGCGTCCTCGTGCCCCAGACCGCAATCGCGATGCCGATGGCCGCGGCCGCCAACGCCTGAACTGAGGCCTCCACCAGCAGCTGCCTGACAATGCGCGAGCGGCTGGCACCGAGCGCCGTGCGAACCGCGATCTCCGGAGCTCGCGCCGTCGCCTTGGCCAGTAGCAACGTCGCCATCGTCGCGCAGGCGATCAAGAGAACGACCGCGACCGCGCCGAGCAGCAGGTAGAGCATCGACGCGACGTCGCCGACCATCTCGCGCTGAAGCGGCGTCGCGATGGCACCGACATTCCGGTTGGTGTCGGGGTACTCGGCTGCGAGCCGCTCGGAAATGGTCGACAGTTCTGCTTGGGCGCGCCCCAGAGGAACATCCGGTTTCAGTCGAGCAATCGCGCGAAAATTGTTGCCCCGGCGATTCAGGCCAGCGCGACTGGTAATCGCGGTGTACCAGACGTCCGTGCCCAGCGGGTAGTCGAACGCCGGGGGCAGAACACCGACGATCGGTACCGATTGATCGAACAGTCGAAGCGGGCGTCCAACTGCCTCCGCGGGTGCGCCAAATTGTTGCCGGGCGTAGCGGTCGCTCACCAGGGCGGCGCCGGTCCCGCCTTCGCGCGCTTCGTCCTGCGTAAACAGACGCCCGAACTGCGGCTGCGCCGCGAAGACGCCGAAGAATCGCTCGCTGACCCTGGCGACCACCGCGTACTCGGCCACCGATCGAGCGATCACCGACGTTCGACCGTTTCGGTAGAACGCCATCACCTCGAACGAGCGGCTCTGCGCCTGCCAGTCGAGGAAATCGGGCACTGATACTTGTCTCGAGCGATTGCCGGATGCGGTGGCACCGGTCGGCAGGTAGGTCAGCGCCACGATGCGGTCCGGGTTCGCGTATGGCAGCGGGTTGAGAAGAACGGCGTGGACAACGCTGAATATGGCGGTATTCGCACCAATCCCGAGCGCCATGACCAGAATGCCGAGGGCTGTCAGCACGCCGTTGCGGCGCAACGTCCGAACGCCGTAGCCGACATCCTGCCGCAATTCGTCGAGGCGGCGCGAGACCCAGACGGCCCGAGTGGTTTCTTTGGTCAGCGCGACATTGCCAAACTTCAGGTGGGCGAGGCGCCGCGCGTCGTCCGGCGCCATCCCTCGATCGATGTATTCCTGGGCTTCGCGTTCGATGTGATCGCGAATGTCGTCGTCGAGGCCGTCGAGTGCTCGGGTGACGCGTTTCATCGCGTCATTCCTGCGGCGCGGGACGAAGGATGCGACCGACCGCTCGCGCCAGCGTGTCCCATTTGCTGGTTTCGACGTCGAGCTGCTTCCGGCCCTTCGCGGTCAATCGATAGAACTTGGCGCGCCGATTGTTTTCGGACGTGCCGTGGTCGAACGTAATCCAGCGGCGCTTGATCAGCCGGTGAAGCGCCGGATAGAGCGACCCCTGCTCGACCAGGAGCACCTGCTCCGACCCGCTTTCGATGGCTTTCATGATGGCGTGTCCGTGCGCGGGGCCCCAGCGCAGCGTGCGGAGAATCAGCAGATCCAACGTGCCTTGCAGCAGCTCGAGCCGAGCCTGGCTTCGTTTGGTGGTCATTCCAAATGTCGAGGGTATGGTGCCCTCACCTAGAATGTCAAGGTGAGATTCGGGACACTGGTTGCTCAGCTGCGATGACAGGCGGGACGAGATTGCCGAAACCGCTGGCCGGTCCGGTGCCGTCGGGATCAACTGAAACTTTCTGCCTCCTCCGGTGTTTGCTGAGTGCGAATCGATGATTGTGTTCGCTGGCCGCCGGGAGACACCAGTCGTATGAAGCTTCTGACCGACCTCCGTCGAGATATCGCGCTCGGCCTTCGCCTGCTGTCCCGCTATCGCGGGTTTTCGGCTATTTCGATCGTCACCCTGGCCGTGGCGACCGGCGGCAATACGGCGGTCTTCACAATCGTCAACGCCCTGCTACTGACGCCTCCCCCCGTCCTCGAACCGGCGCGCCTGGCCCGTGTCGATACCGGGCAGAGCCTCGCGTCGTGGCCGACCTACCAGGATGTCCGCGAGCGTACCGACGTGTTTGCCGACGTGGCTGCCTACCGGCTCACGTCGAGGAGCCTCGAGCTGGGAGGGTCGTCAATCAAGCTCAGAGGTCAGATCACGTCCCTTAACTATCTGACGCTGCTCGGTGTTTCACCGGAGCGGGGACGGATGTTCGATACGAACGAATCAGACGTCGATCGCGTGGTTCTCGCGCATCACATCTGGCTGCAGCACTTCGGCTCCGATCCGGACATCGTCGGTCGCAACGTCAGGCTGGGCGGCCGGTCGTTCCAGGTAGCCGGCGTCATGCCACGTGGTTTCCGTGGACTCGCGCCGCCCGGTGTTCGGCTGGACTTCTGGCTGCCGGTCAACACGGTTGCGGAAGCCGAGGGCCTGCGGAATCGTCTGTTGTCTCAATTCGAAATCGTGGGGCGCCTCAGACCCGGCGTCGACCACGTTGCCGCGACCGCCGCACTCAGGCCGATGGCGACACGCTTGAGGCTGGAACATCCTGAACTTCCCGAATCCATTCTCGCGATGGAGGCCGAGTCCATCGACGGTGTGAATGCGTTTCAGGGCATGGCGAGCTTGTTGTTGCCGGTCTTCGCGTTCCTCGCGCTGCTGACCGTGATCTCTGCGTTCGTGCTCGTGATCGGTTGCAGCAACATCGCCGGCCTGCTCGTCGGCCGCGCCGCCATGCGGCAACGCGAAATCGCCGTTCGCCTATCGCTCGGTGCGAGCCGGAGCCGGCTGCTGCAACAGCTTCTGACCGAGAGCCTCGTCCTGGCGCTGGCGGGAGGCGTCGCGGGTCTGCTTTTGGCGAGTGGACTCGTGAGCGCCCTGAGCGCAGGCATGGCGCGACTCCCGGTTCCGCTCGATCTGACTCTCCCGCTCGACTACCGCGTGCTCGTCTACGTTCTCGCGCTCTCGACGGCGACGGCCGTCTTCTTTGGTCTCCTGCCTGCGCGCAGTGCGCTGCGCGTCGATCTTGCGGCATCACTGAAGATCGACACCAGCGCATCGCCGGAGCGTCAGCGCCTGCGACGACTGATGGTGACGGCGCAGGTCGCGATCTGCTCCGCGTTGATCGTGTGGAGCATCCTGTTCCTGCGCAGTCTCGGCAACATTCATGCGATCGAGCCAGGATTCGATTCCACCGGTATCGTGCTGGCAACGATCGAGCTGGATCGAGGTGCGATTGACGCCACTCGCGGGGGTCAGATTCTTACCGACTGGACACAGCGGGTTGCGTCATCGACGGGGATCCACTCCGCAGCGCTGGCGACGGTCGTTCCGTTGGCACTGACCGGCCGGGAGGGGTTTGACGTATCGCTCCCTGGCGATTCCGAAGGCACGCGGCGGCGCGTGGTCGCGAATCGCATAACGCCCGGATGGTTCGACACAGTACGAATCCGCCTCGTCGGCGGTCGAGACTTCACCTGGAACGATCGCGTGGGTGCACCACCTGTCGCGATCGTTAACGAGAGCCTGGCGCGCCAGTTCTGGGGCGGTCATGCGCTCGGTCAGCGGTTGCTCTACGGCGACCGATCGATCGAGGTCGTCGGCGTCGCGGCGAACAGCAAGTACCGGACGCTCGGCGAGACCGCACAGCCCTTGATCTATCTGCCGCTCCGACAGGAATACGCGCACTTCGCGACATTGTTTGCGTGGACCTCGGATCCTCGCGCAACCGCGGAGTTGATGACGCGCGAGTTCCAGCGCCTGCAGCCCGGCGCCGACGTCGCCATCGAGTCGATGTCTGAGGCGGTCGCCGTCGCTGTACTGCCGGCACGAATCGGCGCGACCGTCACCGGCGGCTTTGCCGCCATTGCCGTGGCGCTCGCGGTGTGCGGCGTTTACGGTCTCGTGTCATTCAGCGTGCTTCAGCGGACCCGCGAGATCGGCATCCGCCGCGCAATTGGAGCGACAACCACCGACATCGTGCGACTCGTCGTCCAGCATCACTCCACGCTCATCAGCGTCGGCCTCGTGATCGGCGGAACCATGGGCGCCCTCGGGGCGGTGGTGTTCAGGGCGTTTCTGGCGGGCGTCGGGCCAACCGATCCGCTCGCGCTGTTCGCCGTGATCGTCGTCGTCGGCGGCTCCGCACTTTTCGCCAGCACATTGCCAGTGCTGCGCGCCACGCGCGTCGATCCAATGGCCGCGCTTCGCGAGATGTGAGGTGGGATTACGACGGCGGAGATGACGCAGAGCACGGAACAGGATCAACACGGAGACGCGGAGCCACGCAGAAATGTCACTAGAAACGCAAATTCACTCCGTGTCCCCGCCTCTCGGTGTTGATGGGCGCCGACAACGGATCGGCGTACCTCTTTCCGTTCACCTACGGCTACGTCGAGTCGCGCGTGAAATTCCCTGCGACGCCTGGGTTCTTCACCGCCTTCTGGATGCTCCCGACCAACCCGAGCTTCAGCTACAACACGGAGATCGACATCGTCGAGATCCTCGGCGGGCACCCGGACACAATCTTCATGACCGATCACTACAACGGCCGCGGCACGTCGTTCACGCCGAACAACGGCTTGCACAATAACGGCGCGTGTCAGGTCAAGGTGTGGGGTGGCGTCATACGTCCGATCGCCGACGAAGGGTTTCGGGTCGATGACAAGCCATGGCTCTCGCTGGGCGCGCAGTACGTTCCCGGCGTGCACGTCCGTGCCGAGCAGCACTGGCTCCGACGCTGTGACGGAGAGTTCCCCGAACAGATCGAGTCCCTCGCGCACCAGCCCGGGACCCGGCCAGAGCTGTGCCTGCTCCTCGGTTTCGCGCTTCCAGGTCTCGAGCAGGGTCGAGAGCGGGCGGAACGGGTGCGGCGCCTGCGGCTCACGCCCACCGTCGAGGGTAGCCGCGCCAGCCATTGCAGGCGTTCGGGTGACTGGCCGCAGGCTTCGACAAGGAATTGGGGAATGATCACGGTCTGTCCAAGCCCCAAGCTATACTTTGCAGCCGCTGTCATTCTCCTCGGATCGGGAGGGCACTATGACTCACGATGCCACACGAGCCTGCTCGTTCACGTTCGGAGTATTCACCGTAGACGCGGCGCGCAACATCGTACGGCACGGTGGCGAAACCGTACCTCTGACGGCGCGCGCTTTTCAGGTGCTCCGCGTGCTCCTCGAGGCCCGCGGCCGCACGGTCGGCAAAGACGAGCTGTTGAAGGCGGTCTGGCCGGACCTGTTCGTCGAGGAAAACAACCTCGCCAGGCAAGTCTCCACGCTCCGGAAAGTGTTTCACCAGTTCGATCCGGAAACCGAGTATTTGATGACCGTGCCAGGCCGCGGATACCGGCTGGCGGTGGCGATCACCGACGATACCCACGTAGTCTCGCCAATCGCTGGACACGCTATGGCGACCCACGCTTCCGGCGGCGACCTGACAGCCATCGCCCTCGCGCATGAGACCGACTCACTTGCAGAACGCCGCTCGTGGCGCTGGAAGCGGTCGCTCGCGCTTACGGCCGCCATCCCGACGCTTGCTTTCGTCTGGCTCTCACACTCCTCCCGTCCGGTCGCGGCGACGGTCGACTCACCCTCCGCCACGCAGTTGACGTCCGCCGGCGGCGTCGATCTGGCACCGTCATGGTCGCCCGACGGCACGACGATGGCGTTCGCGTCCAACCGGGCGGGTAATCTCGATGTCTGGCTCCAGCGGATTGGCGAAACGTCCGCGACGCAGCTGACCACCGATCCCGAACAGGATTCCGAGCCGACGTGGTCGCCCGACGGCCGATTCATCGCTTTTCGTTCCGAGCGCGGCGCGGGAGGCATTTACACGATTGCCGCGACCGGCGGTGTGGCCCGACTGGTCGCCCCGGGTGGGAG
Organism: Acidobacteriota bacterium; assembly: GCA_046732715.1. Lineage (GTDB taxonomy): Bacteria > Acidobacteriota > Vicinamibacteria > Vicinamibacterales > 2-12-FULL-66-21 > JALZOC01. The sequence continues at coordinate 8,631 of JBKPNQ010000258.1, forward strand.
GCGCCCTGAATGGTCGCCGGACGGCTCTTCATTGTTGTACGAGTCGAGCGGACGAGGCGGCCAGGTCGAGTTCTTTACGGTCTCAGTCCAGGGCGGTGAACCAGACCGGGTGCTTCCGGATGTGACGCCGCACATCCGGCAGGGCTACGCGGGATGGCGGCCGGATGGCCACGTGTCGATATACGGCCTGCACGACACGGCGGGCTGGAACTTCTGGACCGCAGCCAAATCGGCGCAGTCGTCGACGATGGTCGAGATTGCGTCGGATGTGCGACAACGGCTCGCTGAGGCACAGTTGACGTTGTCGGAATTTGCATGGTCGCCCGACCGCGCGCACTTGTACTTTCGCGGCACGTCGAATAAAGGCGACGCGCTCTGGCGTATCGACGTCGATCCCCACACGTCGCGATGGGTCAGCGGCCCCGCGCGCCTGGTCGCGGTTGACGGCTTGAACGGCGGCTTGACGGTGTCACCCGACGGCCATCGCCTCGCGTTCGGTCGTCGCTCGGCGCAGACACGCGTCTGGTCGCTGCCGTTCGATCCGGTGACGTCAAAGCTCACCGGACGCGGACACCCGTTGACGCCATTCGGCACCGACGCGTCGATCGTCGACGTATCGCCCGACGGCAGCCGGTTCGCATACCGAACCGTCCGCCCTGGCGGTGAAGAGCTGTGGGTGCGCGACCTGTCGGCCGGTCACGACGAGCTGATGGCCACTGAAGAACGCGGCAAGATCATCCAGCCGAAGTGGTCTACCGACGGTACGCGCCTCGCGTATCTCAGGAACGCAGACGCCGAATCGGCCGTGGTGCTCGTACGCGCGAGCGCAACCGCCAACCAGGTCTTGCCGCAGACGCACGGCACAACCCAGTTCTACGACTGGATGCCGCACGGCGAAAGCCTCATCGTCGGCTGCCGCAACGAGCAGCGGCGCATCGCGCTGTGCATCATGCCCGTCTCGTCCGGCCAGCAGTCGACGCCCACCGTGCAGTATCTGGCGAGCGATCCGGGGCGCAATCTCTACGCCGCACGCGTGTCGCCCAACAGGCGCTGGATCAGTTTCCTGGCGTTCACGCCTGCGGCGAAATCGACCGTGTATGTCATGCCGGCCGAAGGCGGGCCGTGGACGGCGATCACGGAGGGCATCGACACCGGCGACAAACCGCGCTGGTCACCGGACGGCCGGAGCGTGTACTTCCTGGCGAATCAGTCGGACCGCTGGAATCTCTGGGCCCGGCATTTCGATCCATTGTCCGGCCGACCGACCGGCGTGGCGTTCCAGGTCACGCACTTCGACACGCCGGACTATTCGCTGTACTTCGACCACAGCATTCAGCTGTCGATCACCCGCTCCAGCATCGTGCTGCCGATCACGGAGTCATCGGGACATATCTGGACGGTGGACTTGAAATAGTCACTACCGACGATTGCGGATTTGGAAGAATTGACGATTGTTGATGGCGGTCCCAATCCCATTGGCACTTTCAATCCGCAATCGGCAGTTTCAAATCTCAATCGACAATCGTCAATCATCCAAATCCGCAATCATCAATCACCAATTCGCAATCAGACAGCTAACTAACCAGGATTACCTAATCCCACTGACCACGGCCGTCACAAGCTTGGGCAAGTAATTCTCTCTCTGCTTGATGTGATCCGACGACGTCGTCGGCGTCGTCGGCAGCTTGCCGACGACGGCTTTGACGTCCTCCGGAAGATCGGTCACCTGATTCAGCGCGTTGAGGGCGAGCATCGCGACGTATTCGTGATTGCGGCTGGCGTCGCTGCGGGCGAGGAGCACGTCGAGCGCGCGCTTCCTGAGGTCCGGCGCGCCGTAGCGCGCGAGCGCTTCGGATGCGACGATCTGCGGACCGGGCTCAGGATCGTCGACGAGCTTCGCGAGATCCGCTGACGCCGCCGCCACAGCGTCCTTGCCGCGCACCAGAATCCCGGTCGCGGCCCAGTAGCGCACGATCGGATCCTGGTCTGAGAGCGCTGGCTGCACGCGCGCAAGCGGGACGGCGCGATCGGTCGCCGCCTGCGCCATCGCGTAGACGCGGTCGAAGTCGTAACGCTTCGGATCACGGCCGCGCTCGTAGGCGGTGAACGTCGTCTCGTCGCGATGCAGCTCGTACTCCGGCATGAAGCCAACGTCACGCGTCGCCCGCTCCTGTGCGTCGAGCGCCTTCCGGAGCTTTTCGAGGGCGGCGCGATGTTCCGGCGAGTCGGCGAGGTTGTGTACCTCCCACTTGTCGGTCTGAAGATCGTAGAGTTCTTCGCTCGGTTTTGTCTCCCAGAAGTAGGTCTGCGGCGGCTTCAGCTCACCGCTGTCGAACATCTTCTTCCACACGACCGTGGTGTTCGTGCCGAACATGTAGTCCACGTGCTGGCCGTAGGGCCGGTGCGGCATGTAGTTACGGATGTAGACGTAGCGTTGGTCGCGCGCCGTGCGCATCAGGTCATAGCGTTCGTCCATACGGCCGCGGAAGCCGAACAGCGTGTCGGGCGCGGGCGCCATGTGGGCCCCGAGAAACGCGCGGCCTTCCATCCACGTTGGCGGCTTGACCCCCACGAGGCTCAGCAGCGTGGGCGCGAGATCGACGAATGATACGAGCCGGGTGCTCTCGCTGCCCGGCTGCCGCAACTCCGGCGGCACGAGTGACCGATACTTCGGCGGCACGTAGACGACAAGACCGACTTGGAGCCCAGAGTTATAGGGGAACCGCTTGGATCGCGGTATGCCGGCGCCGTGATCGCCGTAGTGCATGATGATCGTGTCGTCGGCAAGACCCGCGGCTTCGAGTTCCGCGATCCGTTCGCCGAGGATCCGATCCACCACCGTGACCTGATCGTAGTATTGCGCCCAGTCTTCGCGCACTTCACGCACGTCAGGCTGATACGCCGGCACCGGGGCCTTCAGGATGTCGTGCTCCCAGGTGTGCGGCCGGCGCCGCACGAATGACTCGTGCGAGTCCATGATGTTGAAGATCGAGAAGAACGGCTGTCCCGCCTTGCGGTTCTTCCAGTGCGCTGCCGGCGAGAATTCGTCCCACACCGTGCCGACGTCGGCGAAGTTGTAGTCGGTCTTGTTGCTGTTCGTCGTGTAGTAGCCGGCCTCATGCAGCAGAGCCGGGTACAACTTCATGAACTCAGGCAGCCGCACCATGCTTCGCATGTGCTCGCCACCGTTCGATTGCGGATACACACCAGTAATGAGGGCCGTCCGCGCCGCACCGCAGACCGGGCCATTCGACCAGACGGTGCGATAGCGGAATCCGCGCGCCGCCAGCTTGTCGATGTTCGGCGTCGTCGCATACGAGTCGCCGTAGATGCCGTACTGCGGGCCATTGTCTTCGGTCGTGATCCAAAGGATGTTCGGCCGCGTTTGAGCGGTCTGCGCAACCGGCTGCGCAAGCGGGCGCGGCGCCGAGGCGATGGCTACGCCGGTCGAAACGATGACAAGTGTGAGAAGACGTTGCCACATCGCGGTTGCCTCCGGCGCTAAAATCACTCTGAGGGGCTTCGCCCCTCGGACTTCCCTACACGCTCGCTCGCGGGAACCCTGCGATCCCCGCTGCGCTCGCGTGGGCGCACTCGCGCGCTGGTTCGCCCAGGGCTCTGGCTACTGGCTTTGAAAACCATATCCAGGGAAGTTCTGGCGCCGGCGCAATGCGATCACTGACGACCGCTGCGACCACGCAGGAACTGGCGAATCTCCGCCGCTTCTGAATTCCCCTCGCCGCCGCGGCCGCGGCCCTCGACAAGGGGCAGAGCGCCGAGCCGCTTCGCTTCCGACTGCCACAGTGCCTGTAGCTCCTTCAGCTGGTCGGGATACTGGGCGGCTACGTCCTTCGCTTCCGAGTAATCCACCTCCGTATGGAAGAGCGCCCACGTATCGGTCTCGAAGCTCGTACCGGGTTTGTGCGTGGACACGGCCTTCCAGCCCTTGGATCGAATGGCGCGGCTCGTGCCGAGCATGAGGATCTGCGTGTCGCGCGTCTTCGCGCGGTGGTCCGTCAACGTCGCCCGGATGCTGCGGCCTGCCATCGGCAGCTGCTTCACGCCGTCCACGACGTCGGGCGGCTTGATACCAACGATGTCGAGCGCGGTCGGTGTGATGTCCTCCATTTCGACGAACTGATCGCGAATTGTGCCATGGTCCCGGATCACGCCCGGCCAGGAGACGATCAACGGCGCACGCACGCCGCCGGCATACAGCGTGTTCTTCCACTTCGCGAACGGCGCCGCACTGGCCGCCGTCCATCCGCGCGGATAAGTCGGCGACGACGACGGGCCGCCGATCTCGTCGAGGTGCTCGAGCATCTGATCGACCGTGGAGACAGGAGATTGCAGCGCAAACCGCCCGTTGGGTCCGCCCTCGATCGTCGGACCATTGTCGGACATGAAGAAGATGATGGTGTTGTCGTACTGTCCCGCGCCTTTGAGGTAGTCGATCAATCGGCCGATCTGCGCGTCGGCATGCTCGAGAAATCCGGCATAGACGGCCATGTACTGCGCGTAGACCTTTTTCTGTGTGGGCGTCAGCGTCTCCCACGCCGGGATGCTGGAATCGCGCGGCGTCAGCACCGCGTCCTTCGGAATCATCCCCATCTTCTTCTGTCGCGCGAACCGTTCTTCGCGAATGGCGTCCCAGCCTTTGTCGTAGGCGTCCTTGTAACGGTCGATGTACGCCTTCGGCGCCTGCACCGCGTAATGCGTCGCGCCGAACGCGAGATAGAGGAACTGCGGCTGCTGCGGATTCGCCGCGAACCCGTTGCGCATGAAGTCAATCGCATGCGTAACGATTGCTTCGGAGACGTGATAGCCGTCTGGTCGGGGTGTCGGATCGGGATGGTCGCCGAGAATCAGCTCGCGGCCGACGCCGGTGGGATTCCACTGATCGGTCCAGCCAATCAGCCACCCGTAAAAGTCCTGGAACCCTTTTCCGGTCGGCCAATTGACGCGGTCGCTGTATGAGTCGGCTTGCTGTGCGGCCGGGATCAGGTGCCATTTGCCGACGGCGATAGTGTGATACCCGTTGCCCTTGAGTATCTGCGCGACGGTCGCTGCTGCGGGCGTGATGAGCCCGCGCGTGTGCGGCACGTTCAGGTCCGTCGTCGCGAGTCCAGCCATGCCAACGGTGAAGCTGTTGCGACCGGTGAGCAGCGTCGCGCGCGTGGGTGAGCAGAGGGCACGGTTCTCGAACGCACGATAGCGGACACCTTCGTTCGCGAGACGTGTGATGTTCGGTGTGTTGATCTCGGATCCGTACGGCGCCGTGTCCGAGAAGCCATTATCGTCGAGCAGGATGTAGATGATGTTCGGCCGGCGAGCGCTCGCCTGCTGGCTGCCCGCGGGCACCGCCGGCAAGAAGATTCCGCCGGCGACCGCGGTCTGGAGCGTGATGGAAAAGGCGCGTCGCCGCCACTTGTCAACGGCCGTCGCGCGCGCTCGAATCATCGATTCACCTCCTACCGGCCGACGCTGCCGCGACCCTGGCCGCGCCCGAGTTGATTGGGCGCCGGGGTGATGGCCTTCTGGTGCGCTTCCGCGAGCCGGCGCAGCTCGGAGACCTTGTCGGCCCGCGACTCCGCGAGATCGAATTTTTCTGACGGATCTTCGTCGAGATTGTAGAGCTCGACTCTCGGTGCGGCGGGGGCGGTCCCTTCCGCGGCCGCGCCGCGTCCACCTCGTCCTTCCTGAGGCGCCTGCAGATGCAGCTTGTACGGTCCTTGTCTCACTGCCACGAGTGGCGCCGGGTAGCCGCCGTTCGTTGCGTAATAGAAGATCGTCTGCCGCGGACTCGGCGTCCCGCTTTTCAAGGTGGCTGATAGGTCGTAGCCATCGAGAGGCCGGTCGGATGGCGGTGTCGCACCAGCAAGGGCGGCGAACGTCTGAAGCAGGTCCAGTTCGGAACCGATGCCGGTGATGATCCCCGGCTTGATCGTGCCTGGCCACCAGAAGATTGCGGGCTCGCGCATGCCGCCTTCCCAGGTGCTGCCTTTCGCGCCACGGAGCAATCCCGCCGATCCGCCTTGCTCGAGATAGGGCGACCACGGGCCATTGTCGCTGGTGAAGAGTACGAGAGTGTTGCGATCGAGCTGCAGGTCTCGCAGGGTCTGAACCAACCTGCCGACGTTGAAGTCGAGTTCCTCGATCACGTCGCCGTACTTGCCGCGTTGGCTGCGACCTTCAAATTCCTTCGAGCGAAAGAGCGGCATGTGAGGCATGTTGTGCGCGAGATACACGAAAAACGGTCTCGTGCGATTTGCCTTGATGAACGAAATGGCTTCGTCCGTATACCGTTGCGTGATGGTCGTTTGATCGGCAGGCCGTTCGACGATCGTATCGTTGCGCATGAGCGGCACGCGGAAGTACTCGACCTTCGGATTCATATATCCGCCGAAGCGGCCGCCGGGAATGCCGCCCGGCACGTCGCCGTCGGCGACCATATCCATGTCATTCGAGTACGGAATGCCGAAGTACGAATCGAATCCCTGGCTCGTCGGCAAATACTGAGGCAGCACCCCAAGATGCCATTTGCCGATGGCGATCGTCGTGTAGCCACGACCCCTCAAGACCTCTGGAATCGTGACCTCGCCCGGTTGCAGTCCGCCCTGCGAATCCGGGAAGAGCACTCCGGAAGCCAGGCCCGTTCGAATGGCCAGCCGGCCGGTGAGGAGTTGCGCCCGGCTCGGCGTGCAGACGGGCGCGCCGTAGAAGCTCGTCCACCGTTGGCCTTCAGCGGCGAGGCGATCGATGTTCGGCGTCCGGATCGTCGGATGTCCGTAACTCCCGAGATCGCCATAGCCTTGATCGTCAGCGAAGATCACGATGATGTTCGGCGGCCGCGCCGCGGGTGTCTGCCGCCCCTGGTCGGCGTGAGCCGGCCTGGACGACGAGCCGACCAGCGCGGCGCCGAGGAATACCGCTGAACACAGTGCGGGCATTGCGAAACGCATGACTTACCTTTCGATCAGACGACGGGATGGTGAGGGCAAACACCCGGGAGTCAACGGAGTCGACGGAGGTCCCAGAGTATTTCTCGCCACAGAGGCAACAGAGCAAACGGAGTCAAGTCTGT
>JBKPNQ010000259.1:0-31192 GCA_046732715.1 Acidobacteriota bacterium
GGTTCGTTTCGGCGCGACGGTTCGCGCTGTGCAGCCGGCCGCCTGCTTCAGTGCTTCGCGCGCCGACAGCGTCAGATACGACACGCCGAACGGGCGCTCCATGCAGCTCGCCAGCGCGTGTGGCACAACGTCGAAGACACTCGTGCCGGTGATCGTCTCGACGTAACGCGCAATCGGGCGATACACGTCGTGCAACGGCAGCAGCTGGTGTGTGTGGCTGGGCGGGAAATCGTCCGGGATTTGCGCCGAGATGGCGAGCAGCGGCTCGAGATCGAGAACGGCGTTCGACAACGGGAGCATCAGGTTCGCCGCGCCCGGCCCGAGCGTCGTCAGCACGACGCCCGGCTGGCGCTGGAGCTTCCCGTACACCGCCGCTGCCAGCCCGGCATTCGCTTCGTGGCGCATCAGCACGAAATCGATGCCGGCACGGCGGAGCTCGTCCATCAGCACGAGCACTTCGCCGCCCGGCAACCCGAAGACGCGGCGGATGCCCGCATCGGCCAGAATGTTTGCGGTGGCTGCAGCGGTAGTTGTCATGCGGACATATATTACGGCGCTCAACGCTCGGGTTCTTTGCTTCGGCGACTGTCAGGACGTGAATCATCCGGTGCTCCTCGACCTTCGCGGATTCGACGCCGATCAGAGGAGTGGACCGGGGAGCAGCCGCTCGGCCTCAGCTGCCAATCGCGCTTCGTGACGGCGAACGAGCCAGATGAGCATGAGTGCGCAGGCGATCGCACCTGCAACGATCGCAATCCCGGCTAGCGTCGTGAATCGTTCCACGCGTTCACCGAAGAGGTACGCGAGCATTCCGTAACCGCCCGCCCAGGCCACGGCTCCGGCCGCGTTGAAGACGAGGAATCGCCGCCACGGCATGCAGTTCACGCCGGCCAGGAGCGCCCCGAGCGCGCGGAGAACGGCAACGAATCTCGCGAAGAAAACGAGCTTCCCGCCATGGCGCAGAAACAGGAACCGCCCCAGCTTGATGCGCGCCGGCGTTATTCGGAGCAGAGGGGCGTAGCGCACGAGCAAGGGATACCCAAGTCGTCGTCCGATCAGGAAGCCGGCGTTATCGCCGGCGATCCCGCCAATCGCTGCAGCAAGAACCACGACGAAGATGTCCAACTGATGCGTCGCGCCCGCGTACACCGCGGCGCTGACCAGGATGGTTTCGCCGGGTAAAGGGATTCCCATACTCTCGAGCCCGACCGTAGCGCCGACGATCCAATAGCCGTGGCGAGCAATCAGCGACGTAACTGAGACCATCGCCATGGCTCATTGCATAATGCCTACCGTTCAGTCGCGCAGAATAACGTGACCTTCCGAATTATCAGAATCGTTGTCGCTGCTGCCGTCCTTGCCGTCGTGCTGAGACAGTGCCGTAAGCCGCGGTGGTGGATCGGCAGGTTGATCGTCCGGACGATGAACCGCAGCCACTCACGACCGACGGATTGGGCACTCCACGACGTCACGATCGACAAGCACTTTTCCATTCTCGACGTTGGATGCGGCGGCGGGCGAACGATTCAGAAGCTCGCCACCATTGTGACCGTCGGAAAGGTCTGCGGCGTTGATTACTCCCAGGCAAGTGTCGCCGCCGCGCGCCGCACGAATGCCCGGGCGGTTACCGCCGGGCGCGTCGGGATTCTTCAGGGCAGTGTCTCCCACCTGCCCTTCAACGCAACGACCTTCGACCTTGTTACGGCGGTCGAGACCCACTACTACTGGCCAAGCTTCGTGAACGACTTGCGCGAGGTGCGGCGGGTGCTGAAACCAACTGGCCGAGTCGTCATCGTCGCTGAGACCTATCGCCGCAATGGTCTCGGCAACGCGATCGAACGAGCGGTCGTGCGTCTTGTCGGTGGGACGTGTCGGAGCGTGGACGATCACCGGAACGCATTGATCGACGCGGGTTTCATCGGTGTCACGGTTACCGAGGAGCGTCGAAAGGGCTGGATCTGCGTGCGCGGTGAATCACCCTCGCATTGAGGTTCATGTCGATCCCGCTGGCATCCGTTCGACCAGTTGATAGCGACGCCGGTCTAGGGCGCAAGGAGACGAAAACAATGCGATTTCTGTCGATGATCCGTATCAACGAGAACAGCGGTCAGGTTCCCAGCAAACAGCTCATGAACGACATGGGCAAGCTCATCGAGGAAATGACTCGGGAAGGCACCCTGGTTCGCACGGCTGGGCTCCGGCCGACGAAAGAGGGGACGCGCGTCCGTCAGCGCCACGGCAAGCAGTCTATTGTCGACGGACCGTTCACCGAGACCAAGGAGGTCATCGGGGGCTTTGCGATCGTCGAAGCGAAGTCGATGGCGGAGGCGATAGAGCTGACGAAGCGCTTTCTGCGCGTCCATGGCGACGAGTGGGACATTGAGTGCGAGCTGCGCCAGTTGGATGGGGCCGAGTTCGGCTGCGACGCGATGCAGGCGGGGGCACAGGGCTCGGGACGGGGCTGACCGTCGTCGAGGTTCGCGCGGACGGCTGGATGACGCAGTAATATTGCCACCGCCATGAAGCTGCGTTCATCGCTCGGACAAGCGACCAGCGTCGCCTTGATTGCCGCCGCCGTTGGCGCCGTCGGGCTCACGAGTGACCAGGTGAAGAATCCGGAAGCCGCGAAGCTCGCGAACCCGGTGCCGTCGACGCCAGAGTCGCTCGGTGTCGGCAAACAGGCGTACGACACGAACTGTGCGGCGTGCCACGGCAACCTCGGCCAGGGGGCGGTCAAGGCAGGCATCGCTATCTCGATCATCGCGGAACAGGGGAGCAAGCAGCCGCCCGACCTGACTGATGATCAGTGGGACAACGGATCGAGCGACGGCGAGATCTACACCGTCATCAAGCGCGGTCTGCCGCCGACAATGATGGCCGGGTGGGAAGGACGGATTTCAGACACCGAGATCTGGAGCATCGTCAACTACCTGCGGGCGCTTGCGTCGAAGAAGGAGGTCACGGTAGCTCCTACCGCTGCCGCGAATTCCACTCCACGCCAGAAGCTGGAGCTCGCGGATTACGTTCAGGCGCCAATCACCGCCGACAACAACGGCGACAGTACCAGATTGGAACTCGCGCGCATCAACTTCATGCGCGACGAGCCTGGCGGCCGTCGATTCTTCATCACCGATCTCAACGGCCCCCTGTATATCTTCGACAAGCAGACGAAGCAGTTCACCACATACCTGGATTTCAACGGTCTTGCCGGCCGCCCAGGACTGTTCCAGAAGCTCACATTCGAGCGGAACTTCGCCACCGGTTTGATCAACGTTCTCTTCGACCCCGACTACACCCGCAACGGTGTGTTCTACACGATTCACATGGAAGACCCGACGACAGCCGCCCCTGCGGAGCCAAAGTCCGGCGTCGTCGCTGGTCTGGATCTCGCCAGCTACAAAACGACGCCGGCAGTACCAACGCCGATGCCGCCCGGGGGCACCGTGAATCGCGAAGCGGTGCTCATCGAATGGACGGATCGGAAGTTTGCCAACACGACGTTCGAAGGCACGGCGCGTGAATTGCTTCGGGTGCAGCTCTCGTCACCAATTCATCCGCTCGGTGAAATGACGTTCAATCCTACCGCCCGCCGCGGCGATCCGGATTGGCGGGTGATGTACATCGGCTCCGGCGACTCGGGCGCTGGCGAACAGAAAGACATCCGCCGTATGACCCCCCAGCGCCTCGACAGCTTGAACGGGAAAATCCTGCGCATCATTCCCGATCTGCGCGAGCACACGGCGACCAGCACGGTGAGCGAGAACGGACGATATCGGATCCCGAAAGACAATCCCTTCGTGGCCGTCGAGGGCGCTCGCAAAGAGATCTGGGCGGTGGGCCTGCGAAATCCACATCGCCTGGTATGGGACGTCGACCCTGGCCAGGCGCGCACCGCGCGCTTGTTCGCCTTCAACATCGGCCTCAGCTCGTGGGAGACCGTGATGATCATCAAGAAGGGGGCGAACTACGGCTATTCATTGCGCGAGGGTCCGCAAGCGATGACGCTGGAAGGGATGCGTCAGGTGCCGGCCGACGACACGATTCCGGTCCAGATCACCGACACGATCACGCACGGCACGGTGAAGCCCACCTACCCGGTGATTGCCTATCCGCATACGTCGATTGGCGGCGACGCGATCGCGGGAGGATTCGTCTATCACGGGAACCGGGTCCCGGAGCTCAGGGGCAAGTTGCTCTTTGCCGACATCACGACCGGTCGGGTCTGGTATTGCGAGATGAGGGACGTGTTGAGCGCCGATGATGGCAATCCGACGACCCTCGCCTCGATGCACGAGCTCGACGCCGGCCTGCGCGGCCTGGTCGAACAGACGTTCCGCGCGCGCGGCGGCAAGGGCGAGACGCTTCCGGGCGCCGGCGCCGTCTCGGGCCGTGGACGCGTGGATGCCCGTTTCGCCGAGGACGCCAACGGGGAGCTCTACGTCCTGACGAAGAGCGATGGGATGATTCGGCAGGTTGTGGGATTGAAGTAGGCGCTATCGGTTTTGAGTTTTACGTTTTTGGTTTTTGGTTTTGTGTTTGGTTCTCAGTTGTGGGTTGAGACAAATCGAGCCGCGACAACCAAAAACCCAGAACCAACCAAAAACCTAGAACCAAAAACAAAACCAAAAACCAAAAACCTAGAACGAAAAACCAGAACAGAGAACGGCAAACGTAAAACTCAAAAGATAAAACCTAAAACAAACAACCGAAGCCGCAAACCCTACTGCTTTATCCAGATATTCCTGAAGCTGATCTTTCCCATTCCGTACTGCTCGATCTGCAGCGCGATTGCACCCTTCGTCTTCAGCGCCGTCTGGTCATCGTCGATCAGCATCGCCATGACGTGGCCGTTGACGATGTGGGTGAGCTGACGACCGTGAGCGATGATGTGGATCTGGTTCCAGTCGCCAAGCGTGATGAACTTCATGAGCGCGTCGCGATCGCCGAGCGTCCCGATCGACCGAGGGCGCTTGCCGTTGTCGGTACGGACGATGTGGCCGCGCCACACGATTTGCGTGTCCGTCCGGCCGGCGCCAGGATCCTGGATGTTGCCGTTGTTTCCGGGGTCGTAGTCCCAGTCCAGCGCGTATCCACGCACGTTCCATTTGGGATCGGATGGCACCGCCGGTGGTGTCGGCTGAGGACGCGACGCGGCGGCCGTGGCAGCACTCGCTCCGCGTGCTGCGGATGCGGCGGGTGGCGCAGGTGACGGCCCGACGATCGAGCGATAGAAGATGCCGCCGTGCACGTCGTAGTCGGCCTTGACCTCGAGTTTCAACTCGAAGTCACCCGGCTCACCGCCGCGCCAGATGATGTAGGTCGTCCCGACGCGCCGCTCGGGCCAGTGCTCCGCGGTGATCGCGCCATCCTCGACCTTCCACACATCCGGGTTGCCGTCCCAGTTGGTCAGCGTCTTGCCGTCGAAGATCTGCGTCCAGCCCGCGTGGTCGTTGTAGTTGATCGGCTCGGGCGTCGTGCCGCAGCCCAGGCAGCGAGAGCCAGGAGCCGGCGATCCGGCCGGTGGCGCGGTTGGATGCGGAGTGCCGGGTGTTTGAGCGCGTGATGAAGCAGACGAGGTCGACAACGACAACAGCGCGATCGTCAACGCCAAGCCGGTCGTTCGCTGGACTACTCGAACACCGACGCCGCGAAGAATGGACATGCCGAAAGACTGTCGTTAGCGGGTCTTGTTGTCAACCCGCTGCTTTGCCTTACGACTGCCGGAGGACCAGCGCGGCGTCAACCGCCGCAGCGCGCCGCGTCGGTACCAGCACCGCCACAACTGCCGCGGCGAGCAGGATGGCGGCAGCACCAACAAAGGCGATCGGATCGCGCGGCGACACGCCGAAGAACATGACGGCGAGAACGACGCGACTGGCGAGCAGAGCGGCCCCGGCTCCGAGCGCGACGCCGATGACAACCGGCCGCAAGCTGTCCCACATCAGCAGCCGAAGGAGATCGCTCGATTGCGCGCCCATCGCGATGCGTACACCCATCTCACGCGTGCGCTGACCGACGACGGATGCGGTCACGCCGAAAAGGCCGATGACGCACAGCACGATGGCGATGATGCCGACGAAGCCGGTGAGGGTCGCCAGCATGCGGGGCCGGCTGGCCTCCTGCCGCAATCCGGCGGCCACGCTCGTGATCCTCAGATCAACCTGCGGGTCGATGGCACGCAGCCGCTGGCTCATTTGCTGGATGGCGCCGGTTGTGCCCGGCGCAATCCGAATCAAGAGCTGCGCGAAAACTTCGCTGCCGGGGTCGAGGGGTTCGTAGACCGCGAAGGTGCTTCTCTCGTGCAACCGCGCGGTGATTGCACCGGCGACGACGCCGATGATCACCGGCCTCGGTGCCGATATGACGATTGTCTTTCCCGGCGCGGTTGTCGGCGGGAGCGGGATTTCCTGCGGCAGTATTTGCCCGAGCGGCGATTGACCGGGCCAGTACGCCCGCGCGAGTGATTGGCTGACGAGCGCGACCGGAGTCTTGGCGGCGATCTCGCCGGCTGTGAAGGTCCGTCCGTCGAGGATGCGCAGGCCAAGCGTCGCAAAATAGTCAGCGCGGGTGCGATTCAGATGGACGACGTGCGCGGCCGCGTCGCGCGTGATCGCCGTTTTGGAGCCACCCGCGAATGGCGTCATCTCGGCCAGCGTGACCGCGGCCATCCCCGGCACCGCCTGCAATTCGGGCATCGCGCGTGCCCAGAACCTCTTGACGCCGTCATTGCCGCTGAATGCGTTACCGAGTCCGGCAGATACCGCATAGAGTTCGTTGGGGTCGAACCCCACGTCTACCGTTGCCGCGCGCCAGGTTGCTCGTACGAAGAGCGTCGCCAGTACGATGAGGAGCACCGAGGCGGCGGCCTGCGTCATGACGAGCAGGGATCGCAGTCGACGCGGCGCCATCCGGCGATCGTGCGCACCTTCCCCTTTGAGTGGTGTCAGCAGATCGGCCCCGCGACTATGCCACGCCGGCGCCAGACCGGCGCCCACGCCGGTCATCAACGTCACAATGCCGAGAAAGATGTAGACACTGAAGTCGGGTGCGAGGTCGGCGCCGGCCGGTGCCTCGATCATGGTGCCAATGGTCGGGATGGCCCAGTAGGCGAATACCAGGCCGACGGTCGCGGCGACTGCTCCCAGCGCGAGACTTTCCGTGACGAGTTGACGAACGATCCGCCAGCGGCTCGCGCCGAGCGCCGCGCGAACCCCCATCTCGCGCTCGCGGGTGATGGCGGTCGAGATCAGGACGGTCGCGACGTTCGCGCATGTCAGCAGGAGGACGAGACCGATCACTGCGAACACGAAGAGTGTGATGGCGAGCACGTTCGACGAAGACATTCGGCCCAGGCCCACGTGCGGATCAAGCCTGACCCGGACCGCCGATTCGCCGGTCGCGGGAACGCCTGGTAACGCACCTGCCACCGCGCTGAGCTGCGCCTCCGCTTCGGGGAACGCGACACCGGGGAACAACCGGCCAAAGACCTGGACCATCACCTTGGGCGGGGCTACGACGGGTCGGGTGCTGTAGATCGCGTCGTAGCTCGCCAGCGGCAGCCACATCAGCGTGTTGCTCGGGACAGTAAAACCGCGTTCCGCAACCCCGACGATCGTTGCCGCCGAGCGGCCGATCCAGATCGTGCGGCCGACCGCCTGAGGATCTCGGTTGAGCCTCGAAGTCCAGAAGACGAAGCTCACGATAACCGGCGGTGGACCATCCAGCCGCTCGTCTGCAGCCTCCAGCGTACGGCCGGCGATCGCGCGTCCACCCGTTGCGCTGAAGAATCCGCCGCTGACAAACGTCACACCCGTCACAGGTGTATCGGCTTCTCCTGGAGTCGTTCGTACGACGGCGCCGTCCTGGTTCACGGCCTCAACCTGCGTTCGCGTCGCGCCCTCGCGCAGGTGGACGAACTCGTGGTAACTCCATGCAGTCGCGACCGAACGGCCGGTAGCCCGGAGAATACCGGGCGCGCGATCAGGATCGACGACCCCCTCGCCGCGCAGGACCGCGGCATTCATGATGCTGAACGCGGCCGTTGCGATGCCCAGCCCGAGAGAAAGGCCGACAATGGTCAGCAGCAGGATCGCTGGCTGGCGGGCGAACATCCGCGCCGCATACCTGAGGTCGCTGCGCGTGTCGCCGAGAAGCCCGAATGTCGATGTCGGTGCGGTTGGATGTCGCGCCGGCCGCCGTTGGAGCCACAGGCTCGCGACGTCGTGATAGAGACGACAGTGCGCGTGGAGCGAGCCGCGATCGAGGCGACGTGCGACGAAGAGTTCGTGCAGATCGGCCTGCACCTCGGCACGCATGTCGCGCGGCACGGGCGACATCCGAAGGAGCCAGCGCGCCGCACGAGGGACATCTGACTGACGTGTCACGAGCGGCCTCCTTCGGTAATCGCGTTCCACATCCGCTCACGCAGGCGGTGCAAGTCTCGAGCGGTCCGCAACCCGCTGGGCGTGACCGAATACACGCGCTTCGACTTGCCACCCCGCTGCGCCAGCGCTTCGCTCATCGTCGAACGGAGGAACCCTTTCTCTTCGAGCCGGGCCAGTGCTGCGTAGATCGAGCCGAGGGAAACCGGTCGAGCCGTGACCTTCTCCACGTACTGCTGGACCGGCACGGCGTAGGTGCTGTCCCCGAGCGCTCGTACCGCGAGCAGCGTGAATTCTTCGAACTCGCCCAGGCGATCACCCTTCATCGTCGACCTTAGACGAAGAGATACCACAATTAGTTCGCGTTTGTATAGAAAATCAACTCACAAATGCGACGAGCGTCAAAGCGGACTAGGGCAACGGTGTCAGTAAACGAGGGCTTTCCTGAGCGCCCAATAACTCGGTGTGAATCTGATTCCTGCCAGAACCTTTCGCGACGTACAGCGCCTGATCGGCGGAGCGGAAGAGCGCTTCGGCCATTTCCGCATAGCCGTCGGGGCCGGGAGGCAGCTCGGTGAAACGGACGCAGCAGGCGAGCCCTATGCTGATGGACAGCGTTCCAGGCGGAAACGGCACGCCGGCAAGTACGGGTGCGGTGGCGTGGACCGATCTGCGCAATTTCTCCGCCCTCTCCTTCGCAGCAGACAGATCGCATCCCGACAGGGCGATGACGAACTCGTCGCCACCAAACCGGCACGCAAATGCCCCATCATCAAGCCACGCGTCCACAATCTGACCAACAGTGCGTACCGCATCCGCACCGGCCAGATGGCCGTGCACGTCATTGATCGATTTCAGGCGGTCGACATCGAGGACGGCAAGAGTCACGGGAGAGCTGGTCTGACTGGCGGTCCTGATGACTGGGATCAATTTTGCCTCGAACCCGCGCAGGTTGTAGAGGCCGGTCAAGTCGTCGGTGACGGCCAACCGGTGGAGTTGTCGTCGATCGTCGGCGAGCTTCGACGTGACCACCCCGACACCGACGAACAACGCGATTTGCACGACGTCCGATTCGTGATACCGGGACGCAAGCAGGATGGGATTGGCGAGATGATACAGCAGCACCGCCGCCAATCCGACGACGAGGCCTGCGTAGCGCGGCAACCACAGCCCCGCGATCACAATCGGCAGGTAGTACAGGTGCTGAATCGGTGCGGCCCCGGTCGAGGCATCCAGCTCAAAGATCAGCCCGAGCGACACCAGCACCACAAGTACGAGCACGGCTCGCCAACGCGGAGACGTCAGCGCGTCGAGGCGAATTCCAGCATGAACGTGTGCCATGGTCTTCACCGAGCGGCTTCACCCTTCGGACTCCCCGACACGCTGTTAAGATTGAACCATTGATCCCGGTCCGTGTGGCGTGGCGTTTTGGTGACAACGATGGACGGTGAGAGGGGTGTATGGGGACATCGACGCTGATCGTGCTGGCCACCGCGTTGTCCGGCATGCTGGGCTTGCTCGCCGTGCAGGAGCGCACGGGCGTTGACATCGATCATGTCATCCTCGGCATCAACGATCTCGATCGTGGCGTGCGAGAGTTTGAATCAAAGACCGGCGTCACACCAAAGCGTGGCGGCGAACATCCGGGACGAGGCACACAGAATGCGCTGGTCACGTTGGCCGGTGGCCGGTACCTCGAAATCCTTGCCCCAGCAGCGACGCAGCCGCCCGCCGCTCCACGCGAGGCAGCGGTCAATCACCCGGCGCTCACACTGGTCGGCTGGGCTCTTCACACTCCGGCGATCGGCAGCCTCGTCCAACAGGTACGCGGCGCCGGGTTCAGCGTCGAGGGGCCATCACCGGGATCGCGCCGCACGCCGGACGGCGCGCTCCTCGCGTGGCAGTCCGCCAGTATCGACCAGCTTGGGGTGACACCTTTCTTTATCGAGTGGAGCAAAGACACGCCGCACCCGAGCACCACGTCGCCATCGGGCTGCACACTTGTCAGCATGGCGGTCGAAGATGCAGCTCCCGAACGTCTGCAGGGACTGTTCAAGGCAATCGGATTTGCCGCGACGATTTCACAGGCGGAGCGTGCGGCCATGAAAGTCACGCTCGACTGTCCACGCGGCCGCGTCGAATTTCGGAGCTGACGTGCCGATCAGCGTCTTGGCTTGAACGCGGAATTGAACCCGCTTCGATTCGGCATCTTCACTTTCGGAAGGGATGTCGCATCCATCACCTCATCGGCGGCGATGACGCCGTTGAGGTGCAGGAGATACGCCGTGACCGCATACGTCTCGGCATCAGTGAGCGAATGCGGCGCCGGGTAGGGCATCGCCCGCCGCACGTAATCGAACACCGTCGTCGCATACGGCCAGTAGCTTCCGATCGTTTTCACCGGCGCCGCGCTGGTGAGCGTGCCCTGGCCGCCGACGAGACGATCGTTCACGCCATTGGCGCCCTCCGGGCCGTGACAGGCGATGCACTTGGTTTTATAGACCTCGGCGCCTTGCGTTGCCGTTCCCGAACCAGGCGGCAGGCCCGCACCGTCCGGACCAATGCTCACGTCCATGGCGGCGATGTCGGCGGCGCCTGCGGGCACGCCGAGGGATGGACCTTTCGGCGCCGCGGGGCGCGTCGAGGTCGATTGCTCCGCCGCCGGCTTGGGTGATGGTGCCTGAGCGGCGAGGCCGATGCCGGCTATGACAAGAGCCGCAGTCACGGCTGCGCACGCCAGCCGAGCGACCAATGAACGTCGGGTCTTCGAACTAGAAGTGATTTCAAGTCCGCGTACGACGCTGGCGAACGAGCGCGTGAGTGAGCCCACGCGATCGGAGCGGGGTTTACGGGGCCCCGCGAGCGAGCGTGCAGGGGAGTCCGAGGGGCGAAGCCCCCCGGAATGATTAGACGTAAACATTCCGCACCTCACCCGTGGCCGCGACCGCCCAGCTCTGGATCGCATGATAGTGATAGCGATATGCGGCGCCGCGCTTGCCGAGCAACGCGTCGCGCGCGGGTTGGACGATACCGGTCTCGTCGGTCGCACGGCTCATCACCACGGCGGGCCGGCCATTCCACTGCCACGCCATGCGAAACCGCGTCAGCGCCTTTGGCAGCACCGGGGCTGACAACGCGGCCGGTGCCCACGTCTTGCCGCCGTCAGCGGACACCTCAACCCGTCGAATTCGGCCGGCGCTCGACCACGCGAGACCGCTGATCTGATAGAGGCCCGCTCCCTGCATCTTGAGTCCACCCGAGGGCGACGTGATGACCGACTTCACCCCCATCGGAAACGTGAACTGCTGTGCGGTGCCGTCTGGCAGCAGGTCGGTGTATTTCGAGGTCTCGTCCTTCGTCATCATCGGCTCGGCAATCACCTTCAGCCGCCGCAGCCACTTCACGTTTGTGTTGCCCTCCCATCCCGGCACAACGAGCCGCATCGGATACCCATTCTCTGGGCGCAACCGTTCCCCGTTCTGGTACATCGCAATCATCACGTCGTCGAGCGCCTTCTCCATCGGAATACTGCGACTCATCGCGGCGGCATCCGCCCCCTCGGCGAGCAGCCATTTGCCTTCCGGACGGACGCCGACCTCGTCCAGCAGCGTGCCGAGCGGCACGCCCGTCCACTCGGCACACGACAGAAGGCCATGCAGAACGCCGGCCCCTCCCTGGGGTGGCTGCGACGCATACAAGGCCGTGCTGTTGCCGGAACATTCGATGAAGTGCATGCGCGAGATCAACGGATACCGCGTCAGCGCTTCAAGGTCGAACGTCAAGGGCCGCCGCACCAGACCATGGATAGCCAAGCGGTGCTGCGCGGGTGGAATGTCCGGTACGCCGCTGTGATTTCGCTCGAAGTGAAGCGAGTTCGGCGTGATCATGCCCTCGAGGAACTCCAGTGGCGTGCGCGAGGATCCGCTACCGGTTGTCCCCGGCATCGGCCCGACGATGCGCTGAACGTTCGACTCGTGCGGCGATCGTTCGCCGTACGGACGCAGTGGGCCGCCTGGCGCCTTCATCCACTCGGGCACATGCTGTTGCGCTGACAGCGGCACGGCGCGCAGGAGGGACAGCCCAGCCAGGCTACCGGTCAAAAACAGCCGGCGATGCAGCAGCCCGTTGCCAGCGACTGGCTCGAGATTGTGTGGCGTGCGTTTCAACATGCTCAGATCCTTGTTCGAGAGATACTACCTCTATCACCATACCGAATCACTGAACTCGCATGCGCTCCATCGACGAATTACAACTCGAAACGCCGCGGCTGATTCTGCGTCCGCCGCGGCTGGACGACCTCGACGCCTGGAGCGAGATGATGGCTGACGACGTGACGGCGCGATTCATCGGCGGCGTGGCGCCGCGAGCGGTCTGCTGGCGGCAGCTGATGACGTTGATCGGTGCGTGGCACGCTCAGGGATTCGCCATGTTCTCGGTTATCGAGAAAGAGACCGGTCGATGGATCGGACGGCTCGGTCCGTGGCAGCCGGAAGGCTGGCCAGGCACCGAGATCGGATGGGCGATTGCTCGCGATCGCTGGGGGCGGGGCTACGCCGCGGAGGGTGCGATCGCTGCGACGAACTGGGCGCTCGACACACTTGGTTGGTCGGACATCATTCACTCGATTGCACCCGAGAATCTCGCCTCGCAGCGCGTCGCGCAGAAACTGGGGTCACGCAATCGTGGACCCGGGAAGTTGCCGCCCCCATATCAGAACGACCTGGTGGAGCTGTGGGGACAAACGAGCGACGAGTGGCGCAGGCACGCGCCGCGCGGCTAAGCGCTATTCAGGCTCTCGATCCGCGAACAGCGTCGCGACGCCCCGCTCCGATATAATCCCCGGCGACTCTCCCTTGTCTCTTAACGTCGGAACCCGTCTCGGTCCGTACGAGATTCTCGCGCTGGTGGGCGCCGGTGGCATGGGAGAAGTCTACAAGGCGCGCGACACCCGGCTCGATCGCACAGTCGCCGTCAAGATCCTGACCTCCGCGCTGGCGGCGGATGCGCAGTTCCGTGAGCGCTTCGACCGCGAGGCTCGCGCGATTTCTCAAGTCGACCATCCACATATCTGTGCGCTGCACGACGTCGGTGAACAGTCCGGGACGGCGTACCTCGTCATGCAGTACCTCGAAGGCGAGACGCTGGCCGATCGGCTTGCGAAGGGCCCGCTCCCGCTCAGTCAGGCGCTGACCACCGGGATCGAGATCGCGTCGGCCCTTGACCGGGCGCATCGGGTGGGCATCGTCCACCGCGACTTGAAGCCCGGCAACATCATGCTCACCAAAACGGGCGCGAAGCTGCTGGACTTCGGGCTGGCGAAGTCGAGCGCGTTGATGGTCGCGGGCGCCGCAACGACGCTGGCGCCCACGTCGCCCAATCTCACCGCGGAAGGAACGATTCTCGGCACGTTTCAGTACATGGCCCCCGAGCAGATTGAAGGCCGGGAAGCGGACGCCCGGACCGATATCTTTGCGCTCGGCGTGGTCCTCTACGAGATGGTCACCGGCTCGAAGCCGTTCACCGGGAAGACACACGCGACCCTGATCTCCTCGATCCTCAAAGACGAGCCGCGGCCCGTCAGCGAGGTTCAGCCGCTGACGCCTCCGCTGCTCGATCACATCGTGTCCCGATGTCTCGCCAAGGATCCCGACGAGCGCTGGCAGGATGCCAGCGACCTGGCCCGCGAGCTTCAGTGGACGAATCAGACCGCTGCGGTCAATCGCGGAGCTGCGCCTGGAATGGTGTGGGGCAAGCTGCGCGACCGTGCTGCGATCGGGATCGGCGCGGTCCTTGCCGGCCTCATCGTCGGTAGCGCCATCACCGCGATGGTGATGATCCGGTTCGTCACCCGGCAATCTGGCGAGCGGCCGGCCAGCGTGGTGCGCTCGGTGGTCAGCATCGCGCCGGCGGAACATCTACAGGCACTCGCGACCGATCGCACCACGAACGAAGGGCGTCCGAGCCGAACATCGATGGCATGGTTGCCTGATGGACGCTCGATCGTGTTCAGCGCGCTGCAGGGCGACCGACAGCAGCTGTACCTGCGCCGCACCGATCAGCTCACCGCCACAGCGATGGCTGGGACGGAAGGTGGGGGTGCCCCGTTCTTCTCTCCAGACGGACGGTGGGTGGCATTCTGGAGCGGGGGGGCCCTGAGGAAAACCCCGGCCGACGGCAACGGTCCGGCGACGAGGATCTGCGACGTGCCGCCGATATTCGGGGCCAGTTG
Source organism: Acidobacteriota bacterium (assembly GCA_046732715.1). Classification (GTDB taxonomy): domain Bacteria; phylum Acidobacteriota; class Vicinamibacteria; order Vicinamibacterales; family 2-12-FULL-66-21; genus JALZOC01. The sequence goes on from JBKPNQ010000259.1 coordinate 14,611, forward strand.
GGGCGCAAACGACACGATCATCTTCTCCCAATCGCAGCTCGGATTGTTTCGCGTCTCCGCTGATGGCGGGACGCCGGAAGTCATCGCCGCGCCCGACATCGGAAAGGGAGAGCTCAAGTACCTGCTCCCGCAAATCCTTCCCGGCGATCGGACGGTGATGTTCACAGTGACGCACACGCCGCTGCCGACATGGGACGACACGGAAATCGTCGCGCAGTCGCTCTCGACGAAAGAACGCAAGGTGCTCGTGCAAGGAGCCGCCGATGCGCGCTACTTGCCGTCGGGTCACCTCGTCTACATCCGTCGCGGGACGCTCATGGCGGTGCCCTTCGATCTCGAGCGTCTCGAGGCGACCGGTGGTGCGGTGGCATTGATCGACAACGTGATGCAGGCCGCCAACGAGCCGTCGGAGCAGTTCGACAGCGGCGCCGGACAGTTCAGCGTGTCAGCGTCGGGAGCGCTGCTCTATCTGCCGGGCGGCATCTTTCCAGACTCGGAACGGTCGCTCGTCTGGGTGGATCGGGCGACGGGCGCGGTTCAAACGCTACCGGTGCCGACGAAGGCATATCTTTCCCCTCGAATCTCGCCCGACGGCCGGCAGGTGGTCGTCTGGACGCAAGGAGACCGGAACGTCTGGTTGCATGATCTCACGAGCGGCACGCTATCGAAGTTAACCTCCGAGGGCAGGAACGCCAGGGCAATCTGGACACTGGATGGCAAGCACGTCACTTATGGATCGGCGACGCGCGGCAATGAGAATCTTGTCGTGCGGCCCGCTGACGGCAGCGGATCTGTCGAGCCGCTCGCCAGCGGCCCTTATCTTCAAGAAGCGGCCGTCTGGTCGCCACGCGACAAGGCGCTCGTGTTCCTCGAGCAGCATGCGGACTTTGGGCTGGACATGATGGTGATGCCGCCTGCCGGCGATCGCCATCCGCGTCCCCTCATTCGGACCCGGTTTACCGACGCATATCCGGATTTCTCGCCCGATGGCGGCTGGCTGGCCTACTCCTCGGACGAGTCGGGTCGCCCCGAAGTGTACGTGCAGCCCTACCCGGGCCCCGGTCCGCGCACGCTGGTGTCGGCAAACGGAGGGACCGGACCGGCGTGGTCACACGACGGGCGCGAGCTGTTCTTCACCATCACGCCGGTCGCCTTTGGCGGCCAAGCGACGCCAACCAAGATGATGGCGGTGCCGGTCACGCTTCGACCAACCTTCACGGTAGGTGCGGCGCGACAGCTCTTCGAGGGACGTTACGGCGCGGCATCCGGCATCCGCTCCTATGACGTCACAGCGGATGGGCGACGGTTCCTCATGGTCCAGCAGAAGGAACGTTCCGCGGTTGCGGCCTCGGAAATGATCCTCGTGCAGAACTGGCTCGAAGAAGTGAAGGCTCGCGTGCCAGTGAAATAGCAGCGGTCAGGCACGCGAGACCCACAGCCACGTCGCGCCGAATCCCAGAGTTGCCAGCGTGATTGGCAGCCCGATTCGGAAGTACTCGCGGAATCCGACATCAACACCCTCCGCCGCCGCCCGCTCAACGACGATGATGTTGGCAACAGACCCGGTGATCGTGAGATTACCAGCGAGGGTTGAAGCCATGGCCAGCGCCAGCCAGCCTGCGTGAGGATCGGGAAAGCCTGCGACAACGGTCCGCAGCACCATCACCGCCGGAACGTTGCTCACGACGTTGGAGAGGATCGCCGTCACCGGTACAAAGATCGGCAGCCGGTGAAAATCCCACTCTGCGGTTGGCTCCATCAGCGTCGCCGTCAGGCCCGCGCGATCGGCGCCCGCGACGATGATGAACAACCCGACGAAGAAGACCAGCAAGCCCCAGTCAACCCCTTCGTAGACCTTGCGTGGTTCGACCGATCGTGTGATCAGCAGCAGCGCCGCACCAATCGCGGCCGTCATCGCCGGCGGCACACCGATGAGAAAGCCTGCCAGCACGATCAGAAGTACAACGACCGGTTTCTTCCGCATCGGCGCATGTTGGAATTCGGGCGCGGCCAGGACGGTTGCGACGGCGACGCGGTCGCTCACCGCTTTCAGACTGAACCAATGGATCAACGCCCAATTCAGAAACAGGCCCGCGAGCGCGACCGGAGCCAGGTGCCACATGAAGTCCAGGTACTTGATTCCAGACAACGAGCCGATCAGCATGTTCTGCGGATTTCCGGTAATCGTTGCGACGCTGCCGATGTTCGACGCGGTCGCGATCGCGATCAGGTACGGCACCGGCGGCAGGCCCAGGCGTCTGGCCATGTGAAGTACGAATGGCGTCATCACCAAGCACACGATGTCGTTGACGAGAAACGCCGACAGCAATCCACACGTGAAGATGACCGTGGGGAGCAGGTGATGCGGCTGCAGCCGTTCCACGATCCATTCAGAAAGTCGCTCGAAAAATCCTCCCAGCCGGAGGTTCGCGACGATCAACATCATCGAGAAGAGCAGCACGATGGTGGCAAAATCGATCGACCGAAGCGCTTCCTGCGCGCCGACGATACGGAACGCGACCATCAGCACGGCTCCGATGATGGCGGCTCCGGGGCGATCGATCTTCATTCCCGGGAATTTCCCGAGCGCGAACACGAAATAGCTGCCGATGAAGATGGCGTAGGCGGCGGCTACGCGCGCGTCGGAGAGCAGCAGGGGATCGAGGTGGGGCATAGGGAGGTCGAACGCGCGATGAATCGCGCGATCGTAGCCGAGCTTGGTGTGAATTGCTACGGCGCTGCGTCCCCGGCGGAATCAGGTAGTGACGGGTCAGCGACAGCGATTTCGTCTAATCTGATTTGGTGGCGGACTTGCCTCCTCAACGTCGCTCCGCGTACACGCCGGCCGACGCCGTTGCTCTGCTTCGCCGCGGATGCTTGGCATCCCTGCCGACCCACATGATCGAATCGCTCGTCGAGGGTGGTCGAATCACGGAATTCGCAGCAGGTCATACCGTCTACGCCGAAGCAGACGCCGTCGCACTGGCGATCGTCGTGGAGGGGTTGGTTCGCGTCTACATGCACGCCAGCGACGGCCGGCAGGTCACGGTCCGATACGTGCGTACTGGCGGCCTGCTGGGCGTGCCAGCGCTCGTCGGCGGTCCCGCGCCGGTGTTCGCGCAGTCAGTCGTCACCAGTTCCGCCTTCATCTTTGCGGTCGATCGCGTCAACCGGATAGCGCGCAGCGATGCTGCGGTGGCATGGGCGTTCGCCGAGGAATCGGTCCATCGATTGTACGACGTGCTCGAGGAGCTCGCCGGGAACACGTTTGCGTCTGTCCGCCAGCGAGTCGCCCGTCACCTCCTCGATCTCGCGGCATCGCGCCCTGAGCCTGGCGGCCGGCTCACGGCGCTGGTGAGTCAGCAGGATCTCGCCAATAGCGTGGGCTCGGTTCGAGAAGTTGTCGCCCGCATCCTCGCAGAGCTTCGAGCAGAGCACCTGGTCCACACGTCGCCAGGACGAGTGGAGATTCTCGATCCTGTCCGGCTGAGTCGTCAGCTCTGGTCCCGCGCGGGTGACGAAAGTCACAGCCTTTAAAACACGCGGCCGGCACAATCAGTCTCGGGGCCCGCCATCACGATCGGCCTCAGATTGAAGGGTCACATGTTTGCTGTCGACCATGCCGCCACCGCACTGATCATCAAGCGGCGGTTTCCCTCGGTTTCGCTGACACCATTGCTCCTCTCGGTTCAAGCCATGGAGCTCGCCTGGGTTGGTCTCAATTACCTCGGTATCGAACGGACCACGACGGACATCGCCGTCCATAGCGTGGCGGACATTCATCTCGCTCACATGCCCTACTCGCACTCCGTGGCAACCGCAGCCATCGGCGCGCTGCTGGCGTGGCTGTTCGTTGAAAAGGGACTTGGCCGGCGTGTTCTCGGGCGAGCTATCGGGATCGGCGTCCTTTCGCACCTCGTGCTCGACCTGGTCACCCATGCGCCAGACATCGCGCTGTGGCCTGGTAGCTCATGGCCGCCGCTCGGCTTGGGTCTCTACGATCGCGCGCCGATGTGGGGGTTCGCGCTCGAGATCGTCTACGGCCTGTTCTGTTGGTGGGTCTATCGCGGTCGTCTTTCGCTGCTCGCGCTCATCGTCTGTGGCAACCTCGCGAACATCACGCTCTTTTCCGCCGCGATTGCTGGACCCGAAGAGTACCTGGCGGGCCGCCCGCTGATGGTGGTCACGCTGGTCTTCATCCAAATCGTCACGACGTTGGCGCTCGTGGGTGTGCTCGCGTCGCGAAGCGCTGCGGCACCGAGGCCGACAACGCTCGCCGTCGACAAGATCATTGCGCTCGACATCAATGGTTCGGCACAGCGCATCCGCATGTGCGCCGAGCGCGACGGACTTGCGCCGCTCCTCGTCGTGCAGGCCGGCCCAGGCCTGCCGCTGCTTCACGAGGTCGGGAGGTTTCAGCGGGTTCTCGGCCTCGAAGGCGACTTTCTTGTCTGCTACTGGGACCAACGTGGGTGCGGGGCGGCGTCGCTGCCGGACGCGCGAAGCGTGTCCATGCGACAACAGGTCGATGACCTCCTCGCGGTTCTCCGCTGGTTGCACACGGAGGTGCGCCAGCCGATCGTGCTGCTCGGCATTTCGCTAGGCGCCACCATGGCTCTGCAGGCGGTCGAGCACGACCGCGACCATCACTCGAGAGCCGTTATTGCAATTTCTCCTGATTCACAGACGGCAATGAGCGATGCCTCCGCACGCGACTTCCTGCAACAGCAAAGCGCGGGCAACCGCCGCGTGGCTGAAGCAGTAACGACGCTTGGGGATCCTCCATTCGTTGATCCGGCCAGTTTCCTGCGGCGGGAGAGACTGCTGGCGGATCTTGGTTCGATTGAACATGGGCGGCGATTCAGCGCGCTGATGCGGGAGACGCTGGCCGGCATGCTCAAGACGTATGGCGTCATCGGCACCGCCAAGGCGATGCGCAACATGCATGTGGTTCAACGCAAGCTGCTGCCGGAGCTTATCTCGCTGGATCTCCTGGCCCACACGCCGCGTGTGGCGATTCCGGTGCACTACGTCTTCGGTGAAGACGATGCCCTGACGCCGGCGGCTGTGGTGAGGGATCTGCCAGAGAAGGTGGCCGCTCCTGGGAGCACGGTCACCGTCTTACCGGATGCCGCGCACATGGTCCACTTCGATCGGCCTCAGGCTGTGCGATCCATCGTTGTCGGCGTGTTGGGCGACGAGACCCGGACCTCGGCAGAAAGGCGATCGGCGCCTGCCCGCCTTGTGTGAAGACACTGCGCGCGCTAAGCTCCGTTCAAGTGGCGGCAAAACCCAGTCCGACAGTGGCGAACGAGCGCGCGAGTGAGCCCACGGGAGCGGAGCGGGGCGTAAGGGGCCCCGCGAGCGAGCGTGAGGGGGAGTCCGAGGGGCGAAGCCCCTCGGAGTGAGTATGAGTCCGCGCAGGCGATCGATGCGGCCGGCATTTGTGCTTCTTGCCCTGGCTCTCGCGGGTGTTGCCGCCAGCGGTCAGCAACAGTTCGGCGGTGGCGGACGGTACGTGTCGCCGACGCTCGCCACGAGCGAGAGCTTCGACGGCACCTTTCATTTCTGTCGGCTCGCCTATCGTGGCCGCGCCTGGCGCACCGACTATCCCGATGCGGACTACAACTTCAGCACCCGCGTCTCGGAGCTCACCAAGACCACGGTCGGCAGGGGGCTGAACGGCGAACCGCAGCCGTTGATCGTCAGGCCAACGGACGACGTCCTCTTTCAGTGTCCATTCGTGATGTTGTGGCAGGCCGAGTCGTTGTATTTCACCGAGGAAGACGCGGCACGGATGCGGCTCTACCTGCTGAAGGGTGGATTCCTATGGTCGGACGACTCGTGGGGCACCTATGCCTGGCAGAACTTCGAACGGGAAATGGCCAAGGTGTTGCCCGACCCGCAGTATCGTTTCGTCGATCTGCCGCCGACGCATCCGATGTTCAACACGCGATTCACGCTCAAGAAGATTCCGCAGATTCCCGGTATCAGCTACTGGTGGAGGAGCGGCGGCGATACCTCGGAGCAGGGCGCCGACAGCGCCCAGGTGCACGTCAGAGGGGTCTCCGACAGTCACGGGCGCCTGATGGTGCTGTCAACGCACAACACCGACATTGCAGATGGCTGGGAGCGGGAAGGTATGGATCCGCGCTACTTCCAGATGTTCTCGGTCGACGCGTACGCGGTGGGAATCAACGTGCTGCTGTACGCGATGACGCACTAGGCAGCAGACGATCTCACATCGGTTTTAGGTTTTTGGGGTTTTGGGTTTTGGGTTTGGTTTTGGGTTTTGCGTCCTGTTTTTGGTTTTGGGTTTTGGGTTGGTTCTCGGGTTTTCGTTCTTAGTTCCGGCCTCAAGAGAGACTGAACCAAGACCGTAACCAAGAACCAAGAACCTCTAAAACCAAAAAACCAAACCCAAAACCGAAAACGCAAAACCGAAAACCGCACGCTAATTCTCCTCCGCCATCTTTCTGACCACCTCCATCGCGTGCTCCGCGGTACTCGACGTGCCATGCTCGGTGTCAACGTAGCCCGTCCAGTTGAGACGGCGCAGTTCTTTGAAGATGAACGGATAGTTGATCTCCCCAGTCCCGGGTTCGAGCCGCCCGGGGTTGTCGCCAATCTGCACGAGTTTGATCAGCTTGTCCTGCAAGCCGTTGCGGAGGCTGACGACGAGGTTTCCCTCCGTACGCTGCAGGTGGTACATGTCGAAGCAGATCTTGACGTTCGGATGGTTCACGTCCTTGATGACCGGGAAGGCTTCGAGGCAGCGATCGAGCGCGCGGCGCGGCTGCCCGGGATTGACGCTGAGCGGCTCGACGGCGATGGTCACACCGCCCGCCGCGGCGATGTCGCCGGCGCGCTTCAGCCCGTCGACGATTTGCGCCCGCTGCGTTTCCCACGGGACGTCTGGTTGGATGATGCCGACAAACGAGATCAAATCCGGCTGCGTGCCGAACTCCTTCGCGATTTCGACGCGCTCCTTGATTTCCGCGAGCAGCGCGTCCTGCGCGCCCGGCTTGGTGAAACCGGTCGTGCCGCCCGCATTGCCGGTGCCCACGAGGCTCACGCATTTGAGTCCGGTCTGGCGCTGCGCCTCGATCATCGCCTTGCGCTCGTCCGGCGTGGCGTTCCAGTAGCTGTACGCCTTGAAGCCGTTCGCCGCGACCGCGCGGATGCGATCCGCCCGTGGCATCGGCGGATTGCCGCGTCCGGTGTTGAACATGATCTCGATATTGATTGACAACGTGAACGGCGGCGCCGCGGGCGGCGACGAAGCCTCAGCGTTCTCATGGGCGAGACCAAGCAGACCAAACGGCGCGGCGGCACCCGCACGAAGCACATCCCGGCGATGGATCATTGGGATTCTCCTGTTTCTGGCCATTCGATGTGTGGGACGAGAACCGAGGCCAGGCCCGCCATGGTAACGCAGGAGGCAGGGCTGCGGCTCATTGCCCTGCCGAGCGCGCCCGCCCGTTGGGCACGTCGTCAGTCGAGCGAGTCAGACGTCTGAGGTGACGCCGCATGCGTAGCCAAGCAGGAGCCACTGCCGCCAGACACAAACCGAGGCCGCCGGCGCTCAGCACGATGACCGTGATGTCCCAGAGCGGGCGACGGTAGTAGAGAAATGGAAAGTCAAAACTGTGAAGGCCGTGATAGAGCCATCGATTCAGCCGCGTGAGGCGTTCCTCCTTGCGCAACAGGGTGCCTGTCGCGGCGTCGACATACAACCACGTTCGAGGTGGATCGTCGTAGCGGATTCTGAAGACCGGAAGCGGCAGTTCCCGATGCCGATCGTAGTAATACGCATCGTAGTCGGTCAGGCGGGTCACCTCGGTCACGCCTGCGTTCGACATCGCTGATCCGGCGAGCGATATGACGGTGTGCTCATCGAGTGGCAGCCCGGCCGCCCCGCTATCCAGGGGCATCGTTCCGCGGTCGGTGGCGAGCCAGCGTTGACCGCGGAAGAACATGATCAGCGCCTCCCGTGGGCTGCCCAGCCCGTTCAACGCGCGCTGCAGATCTTCAATGGATACGCCTTCGAGTCTGAACCTGCTTCCCGCAAACGCTCGTCGCTGATCTGCCGTCGGCGTGGTGCCCGGATGCCAGTCCCATGGATCCATCGACAGCAGGCCACTGAAGATCCATGTCAGCGTTGCCAGTCCGAATACCAACCCGGCGTAGTGGTGCCACCACATCCATCTCGCGTACGGAGAATGGCTGGCCACGCGACGCAAACGGTAGATCGCGCGCGGTGAGAACCGCCAGAGTCCCCACAGCAGTCCGATCAGCGCCATCAGCGTGCCAGCCACGGACGTCCAGACGATGAACTGCGCCCAGGCTGCGGCATGCCGACGGATCGGCGTCAGGTAGATCCAGTGGAGTATCGCTCCTGGATACGCCCAGCGACGGCTGGTCGATGTCGTTTCCAGGAGGACGTCGCCGGTCGCTTCAGAGATGTACAGATGCGCGTCGGCGCGATCTCCCAGCGCGACGCGATGCAGAGGCAATTGCCGCGTCAACTCCAACGTCCATTGATCCGGAGAATCCATTCGACCGTCGTAACGCATCGTCTTCGCAGCCTCAGGTGCGAAGGCGCGTGCTTCAGTGACTGCAAGGGCGGACGTGATCGGTCCGACCGGGTCGCCTGAATCCGCGTAAATGGCGGAGACGGACGACCGGGCCTTGAAGCGATACACCGGGCGGCCGCCGACCATGGTCAGTTCCAGCCCGTCTGCCGGGCCGCGGAGGCGTTGAGAGGCGGCCTCGGGAGTCAGGTGCGCGGCAGCGAAATCCAGCGGTGGCCGCCGCGCGAGCCGCCTGGCCGGGGCCAATCGTGGCATGCCCACGTACATCAGGACGACGCCCGAGACGAACCAGCCAACGAAGAGTGCGCCGAAGGTGATGCCACACCATCGATGGGTGTAGACCACCACGCGCCGCAAACGTGGCCCAAGACGAGAGTGACGCATATGGCGAGAGCTATTTCACCACGCCGGCCGCCAGGCGCAGCCGCTGACACGCGCTTGCATTAAGACGACGACAGGGCGAACAGAAACCGGACTGCTGCTACGAGGGTGAGCGTGCCCACGGTCACGTGGGCGATGGTTGCCGCGAGCCACACTGCAACTGATGGCGGTCCGATCACGATCATCAGCAACACCGCGCCTCCGAGGGCGACCTGGACGATCACGGCGGTGATGGCCCAGCGCGCAGCGTGTCGTTCGACCGCTGGTGTCGACGCGTCTTGAAGAATCGCCGCAGCCGGAACAAGCAATGCAAGGGCAGCGAGACCACCGACGAGAAGGTGCGGCGTCAGGCCAATCTGTTGATGCCGCAGCATCGTGCCGACCGCAACTTGTGCGCAGACGAGGCCCACGGCAATTTGCGCCGACACCGACATCCATCTTGGCCGATGCGCTGGAGCACTCACGGCTGATCCCGGGGGCGATGACACGACTGAGGACAGCACACCCGTCGCTAAGGCAGCCGTGAAAGCATGTGCGACCACCGTGCGCGGTTCGAGCGACGCGGCGCTCATCCATCCCAGCACGACGGTTCCGGCAATGAGTGCTGCACCGAGCCAGGTCCAGCCGTTATGGCGACCAATGCGAATCAGCTGCGTCAGACCCAACACCCCGACGAGCGTGCCGGCGAATCGATGCGTTTGGTAAGTGAAGGGGACGACGGATTGGTTGGTCACCGGCGCGCGGAGGAGCCCTGTCGTCGACGCACCGGAGACGATCAACACGATCCACGCGATGGTTGCCCAGCGCGAAGCACGTCGAATCATTTCGCCCTCTCGACCGAGACCTGCTCGGCCGGCGATGGCGGATCGTAGTACGCAATCCAGCGGCCCATCGACACGACACCGATCCACAAAATGAGCGAGAGCGCGCCGGCGAGGCGGGCGGTTCGCGGAACGGCGCTTTCGCGCCGGCGATAGACGCTGCGCCGGAACAGCAGCCCATGGACGCCGATGCACGCCAGCAGCACGAGCTTGATCTGGAAGTATGGATTGGCCAGGTACTCCGCGGCCTTCGATCCGCCGAGCAGAACACCCGCCGTCACCATGATCGCGAGCCCGCCCTGCTTCCAGGGACGCAGCGCGCGAATCAGCGCATTGGCTGGAATGTCGGTGAGAAACCAGTCAAGAAGGCGAAGGTTGGTGACGAGAATCAATCCGCCGAACGTCGCGATGCATGCCAGGTGCGTCGAGAGCAGGATTGGATACACGAGCATCGATTCGCGAACCGCCGTCAGCAGAGAGAGATCCTGAATCGATCGGCCGAGTGATTCCAGCATCGGTCGCGGACCCCGTCAGGTAAACGAATAGAAGATGCCGCTGAACACGATCGTCAGCCAGAGCAGCAGTGAAACTGAAGCGACCACGCGGCGAATGGCGGCTGGGAAATCACCGCGCGCGACGCGCGCATGGATGGAGTAATTGAAGACGATCGCCACGAGCAGGGTCGCCAGCTTGAATCGCATCGTCGGATGGTTGAAATAGCGCAGGGGATCGGTCGCGAAGACCATGAATCCAGTCGTGATGGCCACGACCAGTCCGATCAGGCTGCCAACGGCCGTTGCCCGCAGCAGTCTGGCGGACGATGCGTCCCCGACGTCGAAACCGAGCAGGCGCAAGTCCACCAGGGTGATAAACCCAATCGCCACCGCGAGCGACAGGATGTGGACCACCTCAGTCGCGCCGTACGCCCATTCATGGACGTTCAGGAAATTGTTTGACGCGTCGTACACTGGCTGCTGCTATTTGATGATTTGCTTTGGCGGCACGATCGACTGCTTCTCGATCGGGTCGCTCGCGTCACACCATTCCTCCAGCGCGTACGGCGGATTTCCAGGGGCGCGGTCAAACAAGTAGCGGTAGGTGTGAGGCTGCTCATAGATCGCCGGGTCGTCCCACGTGTAGCTGATCGTCATCGACTGGCCGTCGCCTGCCACTTGGAAACGCTCCACGAGATGCGTCGCCGCCGATCTCACGCCGCCACCCGGGACTCCTCCCGAAGTGAAGCCCACCGTGTCGACGACGAGCACATCACCGTCGAAACGTCCGACCGAATGTCCCGCTCCAGTCGGCGTCCATGGTGACGGGTGAGGCCGTCCATCCATATAGATGTGGCGGACGCCGCCGCGTTCCCCGGCGAAAATGACTTCGTCCTTCGAGACCACGAAATGCACGCCCCCCGAATCCGGGTTGACGAGTAGAGCGCCGCCGCTGCGGCCCGCACCGCCGAAGCAGGGCTGCGCGACGGCAATGTAAGGATCACCTTCCTTGTGGGGACCGCCTGTCCTGGTTGCGTCGGGCGGGACTCCTCGCGCCCCGCGACCAGCGCCGCCGCGGCCACCTTGGCCCGCGCCGGGCATGGTGACCCCGGGTTTGAGGCGCGCCGGCGCAATGCTGCTTCCGAGACCGCCAAAACTGCCCGACCCGTCTGGATCGGTGCGGACCCACGCGCCCTCGAGACGTTTCCAGGCTGCAGGCGGCTCCTGACGCGCTCCACCAGCGGCGAACACACTCACGAGCGTGACCAGCGACAGAGCGGCGATCGTGATGACGTGATTTCGCATGGCGGGCCTTCGATCAGCGAACGGGCTTGGCGGCCAGTCGAGGCTCCAGGGGATCGCCCAGAAAGTCTGCCCGGCTCTGGTTGTACGGATCGCAGAGAATTCCCGCCCGCACCTCGTAGGTGGCGGGGAGGCGATAATACCTGAACTCGTAGGTCTGGGGTGCCGCGAAAACTGTCTTGTCTGTCCAGGTGAACGTGACCGACAGGATGGTTCCGTTATCCACGAGTCGATAGCGTTCGACCAGATGCGACTTGTCGGTTCGAAAGCCGCCGCCCGGTATCGCCGTGATGCCATGAGTCGAATGAAATCCGATCGTGTCGACCACCAGCGTGTCGCCTTCCCAATGAGCGATCGAGTCGCCGAGCGTCGACGGATCGTAGATGTCCGGGCTGATGTGGGTCGTTCTGTTCTTGTAGAGATATCTGGGATTGGGAACGTTCTCGGCGACGATCATCACGACCGTCGGGCCGTCGCGGATGTCAATGGGTCGACCGGAGTCCATGACGAACGGAAGGCCCATGAGATTGCACCAGCGGATCGCGTGGGCGTCGAGGTTCGCGCGCTGAGTCAGCTTGGCGTGGGTGACGGTCGGCAGCAGCCTGGCTCGCGGGATTTTCCGGCTGTCGTAGGAAAGCTCCCAATTCCCGGAGATGCCTTCCGCTGCGCTGGGAGAGACGGCGGTCGCGGGCGCCTGGGTGGCCCGGACCAGGGCCACGGGGATCCCGACAGCCGCGAGCATCAGGTACGCCAACGGTCTTGCGTAAGTCATGGCACTCCCCTGACTGATTTGGCTGTATCTTACTCACCATCGTCTCAGTTGCACCCTGGTATTAACGGTCGAGATCGCACAGGTGCCACCATGAAGCGTGTCCTCATCATTCTCGGTCTGGGAGCCGCGATCGCGGCGACGGTCGTGCCCGCATCGGCGCATCACTCGTTCGCCATGTTCGACATGGAGAAGAACGTCACCTACAGCGGCGTGGTGACCGAGTGGAAGTGGCAGAATCCACACGTTCACTTTACCGTTCTCGTCAAGCCGGGCGGAGGCGTCGATCCGCAAATCTTGGGCACCTGGGACGTCGAGGGCGGCTCGGTCAACATCATGACCAGACAGGGATGGACGCGCGCCAGCTACAAGATCGGTGATCCGATCAAGCTCGTAGGACACCCGATGAAGGACGGTTCGAAAGGCATTTCGCTGTTCTACGCGATTCGGCCTGACGGGTCGCGGCTCTATCACGACATCGCTCGCCCCAAGGACGACGTCAAGAAGGACGGCGGGAACTAAGGCCGGGGCCGGAAGCCGCCGGCGTTATGGCCTTCTTTCGCAGCCTTCAAGACAGCGTCTTCACTGATTGGTTCCTCGGGTCGGACTCCATCTGGACCTATCCGACGGTGCTGACGCTGCATACCGTCGGCATGGCGATGCTCGTCGGTGCCAGCATTGTCGTCCACCTGCGCGTCCTCCACGTCGGAGCCGGCGTGCCGATTCAACGCCTGCGACCGCTCTACCGCGTCATCTGGATCGGCTTCACGATCAATCTGATCAGCGGTATCGTGCTGTTTGTGACGGAGGCGGCTGACCGCGTGGTCGACCCGGTCTTTTACATCAAGCTTGCCAGCATCGCCCTTGCGTTGTGGTTGGGCGTCGTCGTCAAACACCGCGTGATCGATCGCGTGGACGCACCATTCGAGCGGCTGCGGGCGACACACTTGTTGTCGCTCGGCTCGCTTGGCCTGTGGACCGTGGCCATTGTCGCGGGCCGGCTGATGGCCTATCTGAAGAAGTAGTAGCACGATGGCTGCTTTTTCAAGCTGGCTCGAATCGACGGCGATCTCCAAGGCGCTCTTCGGGGTGTCGTGGCTGTGGCCGGCGTGCGAGTCCCTTCACTTCCTGGGCTTGTGTGCCCTGATTGGCTGCGCGGGCCTGCTCGATCTCCGTCTCATGGGGTTTTTTCGCGGCGTGGCCATTCGGGATGTGAAGGCGTTCATGCCGTGGGCGATTGCCGGTTTCTGCACCAACCTGACGACCGGCGCGCTCTTTCTGATCATGCAGCCACACTTGTACTTGAGCAGTACCGTCTGGTGGTCAAAGGTCGGCTTCATCGCGATGGCTGGGCTGAACGCGATGTTTTTCGAGACCCGCCTGTCCGGCAGCGCGCTGGCGCTGGCACCTGACGCCGAGATGCCGAGCTCGCTGAAGATCGTTGGCGCGCTTTCGCTGTTCAGTTGGTTCGCCGTGCTCTATTGCGGCCGCATGCTGCCGTACCTCGGCACCGGGAATTGACGTTGAGAGATCTCACGACGGCGTTTAGAAACGTACGGCGCGGCGGCTGGCTGTCAGCGTCGGTCGTGTTGATCCTTGCGCTGGCGATTGGCGCCGTCACTGCGATCTTCAGCATCGCGCACGCCGTCCTGATCGAACCGCTGCCGGTCACCGATCCCGATCGCGTGGTGGTCCTCTGGGGCCGCGACACCGCCCGCTCGCAGCAAGTCTCGGAAGTGTCGTTACAGGATCAGCGCGCATGGCTTGCCGGTCAGAAGCACTTCACCGCGATCGAACTGTTCGGATCGGTCAACTGGGGGGAGCTGCACGTGACGGGCCCGGGACAGCCGTTCCGTGTCGTGCGAAACGCGGTGTCGTCTGGATTCTTCGACGTGCTCGGCGCGCGACCGACAATCGGTCGGACCTTCCGTCCCGCGGACGACCGTCGCGGCGCGCGGCCGACCATGGTGCTAAGCGCGAACGTCTGGCGGCAACAGTTCTCGTCCGACCCGTTGGTCATCGGGCGGCTGTTGACTGTCGGGCGGGGCAGAAAGTCCCAGACCTTCGAAGTGATCGGCGTCATGCCGTCGGACTTCCGCATTCCTGCCGGCGCTCAGGTGTGGGTCGCGCTCGGTCCCACGCTCGCAGCTGATTCGGCCGATCCGGCATCGTCGGTGGAGAATGTCCGCGCCATGTACGGCATCGGCCGCCTGGCGCCAGGCGCGACGATCGAGAATGCCGCTGCCGACCTCTCGACGATCGCTCGCCGCGAGGAATTGACGATCGGAATGACGAACACGTCGATCGAAGTGGTCGCCACTCCGCTGAAGCGGTATCTTCTCGGACCTTCCCGGCCGGCTCTCCTCGCGATTGCTGGCGCGTCAGTCGCGCTGCTCCTGATCGCCTGCGCCAACGCGACGGCGCTGCTGCTCGTCCAGGGTGCGACGCGAAAGCGCGAGGTCGCGGTGAGACTCGCTCTCGGCGCACGACGTCGACAGATCGTTCGCCAACGCTTATGCGAGTCGACCGCGTTGTCGGCAATCGCGGGCGTTCTTGGTGTCGGCCTCGCCTACGTGAGTTTTGGTGTGCTCGTGGCCCTCGCACCGATTGAGGTACCGCGACTCGCTGATGCGGCCGTCGACTTTCGCGCATTGGTGTTTGCGCTGGCGGTGTGCCTGGGAACAGGACTCGTCGTCGGGCTGCTGCCCGCATGGCGCCACAGCGGCGACGTGCCGCTCGCGGAACTTTACGAGCGTTCCCGCTCGGCGACGGCGACGTCGTCCTCGGCGCGGGCGCGCAAGCGGCTCGCCGCGATGCAGGTCGCGGCCGTCGTGGTGCTCCTCACGGCCGCCGGGCTGTTCATCCGCAGCTTCACGGCACTCCTCCGCCTGGACCTCGGTTTCGATCCGCGAGGAGTGCTGACGTTCGGGATCGACTTCTCGGAGGAGACCTACGACACCAAAGAGAAGCAATGGGCGTTGATCGATGCCGTCCTCGATCGTGCGCGCAGCCTTCCTCACGCCGTTGCCGCGGGCGCGGTGTATCAGCGGCCATTCGCCAATGGCGCGATCGGCATGGACACGAGCGTGATCGTCGAAGGGCAGCCGCTTGCCGCCGAGAGTGCGAGCCGGAATCCAATCCTCAACTGGGAGGCGGCCACTCCTGATTATTTTCGCGCGATGGACATCCGATTGATGCAGGGTCGACTCTTCGACGGCCGCGACACGAAGAGGTCGACGCCGTCGGTCATGGTTGGACAGTCGCTGGCGGCCAGGCTGTGGCCGGGTCAGGATCCGATCGGCCGCCGGATGCTGGCGTACGGTGCGGTCGAAGATGGCAAGCCCCCGGCGTGGCAGACCGTCGTTGGCGTCGTCGAAGACGCGCGCTATCGTGAAGTCGAGACGCCGCGCTTCGACATGTACCTGCCGTATCGGCAGGCGCCGAATCAGGTCCAGCATTTCATGGTGCGCATGTCGGGGGATCCGCTGGCGGTCGTCCCGACGCTCAGGACTGCCGTGTCGGCGCTCGATCCGGACGTGAGGATCGACGGCATTACGACGATGGAGCAGGTTGTGGGCCGTGCCTTCGCGCCATGGCGGTTCAGCAGTATCGTGGTGTCACTGTTTGGCGTCATCGCTCTGACGTTCGCTGCCGTCGGCATTGCCTCGGTAGTGGCTTTCGCCGCAGCTGGCCGCAGGCGCGAAATCGGCGTCCGGGTTGCGCTCGGCGCACAGGCCCGCGATGTCGTGGTCCTTATCGCCGGCGAGGGGCTGTGGAGCTCGCTGGCGGGGCTTGGCATCGGACTGTTTGCCGCCTGGATCCTGCGCCGGTCGGTCGAGTCGATGCTGTTTGGCGTCGCGTCGAATGATGCGGTGACGTTTGGCGGCGTGACGCTGCTGCTCGCGGCCATTTCTTTCGTGGCCGCCTACCTTCCCGCGCGTCGCGCAGCCCGGATCGATCCGGTTGCGGCCCTGCGCGGCGAGTAGTCGCTCAATCCACCGTCGCGTCACGGATTCGACGGCGTCAACTCCGCGAACGGTCTCGAGCTCGACCTGTTTGAAAACTGAAACCGTCGTCGCGACGAGCGAGCACGTCGTCCGCCGCCGCCGCAATCCGACGAGGTGTGTCTTCCAGCTGATCGAGAATCTGATCCACGATGTACGCAGCACGTCTGGCAGTCCTGTTGTGTATTGATTTAATACCAGGGTCTGACCCCATGTG
>JBKPNQ010000260.1:0-8945 GCA_046732715.1 Acidobacteriota bacterium
GACAGGCCGGCAGCTATCAAGAATGCCGCCTTCTCGGAACGACGGTTCAACGGCGACGGGTACACCGTCCGTACCGGAGGCGCGCAGGCGGATACTGAATCCATTCCGCGTTTCAGCCACGTCGGCCGAGTGCTCCAGCCGGCAGACTTCACTCTGACGTCGTCGTCTTCGGCTTTCGTCCCACGACTGCGACGCAACCTTCTCGGCGAGCGGCTGGTAGTACTGGCACCGAGCCACGCGCCGCGCTCGCGGTATCGGTGATCTGGTTGCGAGAAGCGTGCGAACGGCCGCGTCGTTTCGGGCCAGCGCACCGCCGAGGGCAGAGGCTGGCTGCGCCGCATCGGCGCGATAGGAGTGACCGGTCAGAGCGGTGGCGCCTGCCGTGCCAAGCATCGCCAGCGCTTGCCGGCGCGAGAGTCGTGCTGAGGGATTCATGCGGGGACTATAGTGCAACGCCACTTCGCCAGCGCATCGTTGAGCGCTTCGTGCCCCGTCTCCGCGCGCCGGTCTGCTTGCTACCATCGAGGTGATCGTGTTGGTAACGGCGAATCGTGTAATTCGCAGAATAATGGAATGCCATGAGCCACTCGCGTCTCTTCACGCCCCTGCGCATCGGCGGATTGGAGCTTCGCAACCGGATCGTGATCGCTCCCATGTGTCAGTACTCCGCGGAGGAAGGACGGGCCACTGACTGGCACGTCATTCATCTGGGGCACCTGGCGCTGTCGGGTGCGGCGCTGCTGACCCTCGAAGCCACAGCGGTCCTGCCTGAGGGGCGCATTTCGTCCCGCGATCTCGGATTGTGGTCGGACGATACGGAAACGGCGTTGGCGAGAACGCTCGATAGCGTTCGCCGCTGGTCTGACATGCCGATCGCGATTCAGCTGGCACACGCCGGCCGCAAGGCATCGTCACGTGTTCCCTGGGAAGGTGGAGCGCAAGTGCCACCAGGTCAGCCGGGCGGCTGGCAGACCGTGGCGCCCTCGCCGGTGCCCTTTGCCGATGGGCACAATCCGCCAGTGGCGCTCGATCGCCGCGGGCTCGCCGAGATTCGAGAGGCGTTTGCCGCGGCAGCGCGGCGCGCGGCTCGACTCGGCATCGATGCGGTGCAGATCCACGGCGCGCACGGGTATCTCGTTCATGAATTCCTGTCGCCGCTGTCGAATCGGAGAGAGGACGAGTACGGCGGCAGCCTGGAGAATCGCATGCGCTTTCCGCTGGAGGTGTTCGACGCGGTGCGTGAGGCGTTCCCGGCTGAACGGCCGGTTTCGATGCGCGTCTCCGGGACCGACTGGGCTCCAGGAGGATGGGATCTCGACCAGACCGTTGCGTTTGCGAAAGTGCTGGAGGCGCATGGCTGCGGCGCTGTCCACGTGTCGAGCGGCGGGCTCACGCCCGCGCAGCAGATTCCAATCGGTCCCAGTTATCAGGTCCCGCTCGCACGGGCCGTGAAGTCGTCGATCGATCTGCCGGTGATCGCCGTCGGGCTCATTACCGACTTCGATCAGGCAGAAGCCATCGTCGGAACCGGCGATGCGGATGTCATCGCGCTGGCTCGTGCGATTCTCTACGATCCGCGCTGGCCGTGGCATGCGGCCGCACATCTTGGCGCCAGCGTCAAAGCGCCCAATCAGTACCTGCGCTCACAACCGTCGCGCTATCGCAATCTGTTCAGCGCGACGTGATTCGCGGTGGAGGTATCGGATATCGAACGAGGCAGCGGAGGTGACTCACCATGCGCTCCTCGGAAAACATCCTACGCGATCGAAGGAGCGACACGGACGCGCACGTGCACGGGCAAGCGGGGCTGGACGACCGGCGAAGAGCGATGCAGGGTTCGTCTACAACGCTTTTCCGGTCAGTTGACGATGACGGGCGATGCTTCCGGCGGCTCGGGCGCGCTCCGTGTTCACCGCACCCTTGAACAAGGCGCCTTCCTCGAGGGCGAAATGCTTGGTGATCACATTGGCCTCCACCGTCGCCTTCGGACCAATATCCACGCTGTCGGCGGTGATGTGGCCCTCCAGGTGGCCGTCGACGGTAACGGTTCGTGCCGTCACCGATGCCATAACCCGCGAGCCTTCGGCCGCAACCAGACGATGACCCTGCAGATTAATCGTGCCCTCGAAGAAGCCGTCGATCATGACGTCCTCGCCAGCGCTCAACTCGCCTTTTATTCTCAGTGCCGTGCCGCTACGCATGAGCATTACTTTCGCCCAGTCGTTACCTCTTGCGCAAGCTGAAGGATGAAAAAAGGGGGGACCCCGACGATTCAAGCACGCGAACGGAGCGGAGCGAGCGACAACGCGCGAGCGTAGCGGCGTGAGCTAGTCGGGGTGCAGGGGACCCCGACGATTCAAGCAATGACGTGGCGCGGGGTTCTGTCGCGCTGATGAGTGGGACCGCGTGCTCGGATGAGCATCCGGAAGCCGCGCGGTGCGCGTGCGGCAGAACCCCGTGACGCCGTTCTTAGCCCGGTGGCGTATCCATCGTGCCTCCTTGAAAGAAAGAAGGCGATCGAGGAGAGAATGAACCTCGGAGAGGCTGATGTCAAGATCGATTGCGGACTGTGTCAAAGCGATTGCGGATTGAGATTGCGGATGGTGTTCACCACCAGCGCTGTGCCCACACGGTGGACACCGCGACGGCATGCTGCCACGTTGCCACGCTGAAGCCCCTCGATCCCTGGTAGGCCGCTCGGAATGTGATCGTCGGCGTCAAACGGTAGCCGATCGTGGCCTCGGCGCTCTTGCCGATGCGGCGCACCGGCGTTGGCGTCGTCAGGATCGGCGTGGACGCGCCGACGATTCGTCCCGCGGTGAACCAGCGCGGCGATAATGTGCGAACGGCGACGACGTTGAAGCCACGAGCGATCGCCGGCGAAATCAGCGTCTCGAATCGGTCGATCACGTACTCGCCGCTGACGCGCGTGTAGCCGATCGAGTATTCCCCCTCGACATTGAACACCGTGGCCATTTCGTCCGGAAGCGGTGTGCCTCTCGGAATGACCCCATTGTTTACGGGCGCCGCTTCGTAGACGTTGGCCGGGATCGCCAGGTTCTTCTGCGCGACCGCGTCGACGCGATAGTGTCCGACTGCGAGCCCCGCGCCGAAGCGAAGCCCGGTCGTCGGCGTCACGCCACCGCCGACGATGAATTGCGGCGCGGCCGGCGCTTTCGAGCTGCTGAACACGCTTCGTGCTCGCGCCGGCGTCGCATCGGTCATGCCGGTCCGAAGATCCCAATGCGTGCCTGACGTCGTGAAGATCGCACCGAGCGGATAGCCGCCGGACATGATCGTGACCCGATCGAAATTGCCATCAAATGGCGGAAGCGGCACGAAGTAATAAAACGGGGCGCCAATCGTCGGGTTCACATCAGGCTTCAGCTCGAGTGTGGTCAGACCCACGGGCGAGGAGATGACGCCGGCGTCGAAGCGAAAAGGCAACCGGGTCGACGATGTGTAGCGCACCTGGAGCTGGTAGATCTCCGCGGCCCAGTCGCCTCCAGGCATGCGGCGCGCCCATGGGCGCACGATCGCTTCCCATCCTCGTCCCACTCCGACCGTGCTGATCTGGTCGAACATCAGAAACGGATCCCCGTCGTCTGCCGACGAGACGGATATCGACGCCACCGCCTCCATCGCGACGCGTCCGGTCACGTCCTGTGCGCCTACCGGAGATGCGTGAAGCGCGAGTGGCCACATCGCCGCCGTCGCGAGCGTCCACCGTTGGATGGTGGTGATCGTCATGCTCGCCTTGCCCGCAACGTCACTGGAACCGGCACCGGGTGACCTTCCGGCTCGCTTGGCGCGGGCGACCGATCGAGATCCGGCAGCGCCTTCGCCAGGGCGTGGACAACCTCCGCGTCGAACTGCGTTCCTGCACAGCGCCACAACTCACGCAACCCCTCCGCAGCGGCGCGCGCCGGCCGGTACGCGCGGGCGCTCGTCATCGCGTCGAAGGCGTCGGCCACGTGGACGATGCTGGCGACGAGCGGGATCTCAGTGCCGCGGAGGCCGTGCGGGTAACCCTTGCCGTCGGGCCGCTCGTGGTGCAGCTCGACGATCGGAATGTGTGGTTCGAGGAACGGGACGCTGCGCAGGATCCTGGCGCCGACGACCGGATGCTGCTTAATCGTTTCGTACTCCTCGGCGGTCAGCGGCCCGGGCTTCATCAGCACGTGATCGCCAATCCCGATCTTGCCGATGTCGTGGAGCAGTGCACCGAGCCGGAGCACTTCGAGTTCCACGTCGCCTAGCGACAAGCAGCGGCCGATAGCCAGCGAGATTGTGCTGACCCGCTCGGAATGCCCCGCGGTATAGGCGTCGCGCGCGTCGAGCGCGAGTGCCAACGCCCGGATGGTGCCGACGTAGGCGCTCAGGCGTTCGGCCTCTGCGGCTTTCACCGACTGGATCATGGTATTGAACGTCACCGTCAGCGCGTCGACTTCGAGGCTGTCGCCGCCCGGTTTCAGCGGTTCGTCGAACGCGCGCGATTGAGTCATGCCGCTGAGCGACTTTGACAGCGAGTCGATCGGCCGTGCGATCGTGCGCGACAACCACACGCTTGCCAGCCCGGCCAGCAGGAAGGCGCCGAGCGCGATCCAGCCCATCGTGCGCAGTGCGGTTTGAATTGCCGGACTTGCCGACGCGTTGATCGAATCGAGCACGTAGACCTGTGGGTCTCCCTCGTCGAGCAGGGGCTGCACGGCGTACTGCGAATCCCCGAGAGAAAGAACGCCCGGGCCCTTCATGTCCTGGATAATCTCGGGCTTGAGGGCCAGACGGGGCCCCGATGGCAAGGTCGCGGCGACCACACGGTTGTTCGAGAGAATGACGGTTTGAGCGTTG
Source organism: Acidobacteriota bacterium (assembly GCA_046732715.1). Taxonomy (GTDB): domain Bacteria; phylum Acidobacteriota; class Vicinamibacteria; order Vicinamibacterales; family 2-12-FULL-66-21; genus JALZOC01. The sequence continues at coordinate 4,852 of JBKPNQ010000260.1, forward strand.
AACAACGTGGCGATCTCGTCCGCGTAGCGCTGGTCGAGGGCACTCGCCAGGCTCAAGGTCCCGAGCGGCGTGCCTTGCAGATCGATCGGCACCGACGCCACACGGAAGGCACCGCCTGAGGGTGTCGTCACGAACGACCCACCCGTGACCTGTTGCGGAGCGACAACCCGCGAGTATGCCGGCCACTCACCGGCGCGCCGGCCGGCAATGCCGAGCACCTCGCCTGACAGATTGCGTACCTCCAGCACATCAGGTTGAATGCGCGCCGCCAGCTTGTCGAGCTCGCGCGCGATCGTGGCGACGAGATCCTGCCGTCCAGCCGGGTTTGTCGTTCGCAGCTCGCTCTGGTAGGTATCCAGCGCCGCCTTCAAGGTCGAGTTCTCCGCCAGCGTTCCGAGCTGCGACTGAAGCTCCTTCGCTCGCTGCTTCTCCAGTGCGCCGAGCAACTGCTGCCCGGTCTCGAGCCGCTTGAGCGCGCCATCGCGAGCGCTCTTCTGGACGCTCAGCGTCACCACGAACAACACGGACGACAAGATGAACGCGACCGTGGCCAGCGTGGTGATGAGCGTGCGGGTGACGAACCGCGGCGGCTTGCGGAACATGCCGGCTATTTCTCGACGACCGGCAGCGCGAACTCGATGCTCGCATCGTCGCCGGCGACGACTTTCAACGACTGCGTGGTTTCGCCGATCCGTTCATGCCACGCGCTCAGCTGATAGGTACCGGCAGGCACCGCGTCAATCGCGAACGATCCGTCAGTGGCCGGCGTCGTGTAGAGATGATGATCGAAGACGAGAATGGTTGCCGCCATCTCCGAGTGAATGTGACAGTAGACCTTGATCACGCCTGCGCGCGTCAACGTACGCTCCCGTTTTTCACCCTTTCGGAAGCGGCCGAGGTCGAACGTCATCACCCGAGACAATGAGAAGACGTTGTGGAAGTACGGATCGAAGTTCGGAAACTCGACGGTCGATCCTCGCGTGATTGCCGTGACCCGCGGCACGAATGATTCATCGCGTTGGCTGATCGACGCACGTGTCGTCGGCAGGCCGGGATCCGAGGGGGCGTCCTTCACGAATACGACGACGTTGGCAATTTCTGCGGCGTCTGGCGTCTTGCGATTGACCTGACGCGATGGGTATGCACCGGAGCGCAAGGCGGTGCCGGTGAGTGCAACCAGGTGCACGACGCCGGTGATGCGTCCGTACGCGCGTGCGGCGCTGCCCGGCGCAGGCTGTACGAAGACGAGCCCCGACGCCACCAGCGCCGTTGCCACCGACCGCCGAAATAGCACACGCCTGGACATATTTGTAATCGAATCGCGGCTCTGCGAGGTATTCGTGGCTCGAATAGCTGATCGCGTGCCAAGCGGGTTCGGTCCCGGTGCAAGTTGGTCGGGATTCGGTTCTGAACCATAATTTAAGACTTCAGTCCTTTGAGGGAGCGCGGATGATGAAATCCATGCGGCTGCTCGTGGCGGCCGCGCTGTTTGTGATGATTGGCAGCGGCGTCGCGATGGCTCAAACGGTGATGATCCGCAACGCACCGCCGGGTGAAACGATTGAAGCTTTTCTGAACGCGACCAAGGTGGCCAGCGCGTCGGTCCAGCCGAACGGCGAGACGACGCTTCCCCTGAATCTTCGCGAGAACAACGCCGGCAAGACAGAAATCGACGCGAACATCTTCATCGATGTCTGCGACAAGATCCGTCGCATCATCGTCGTCGAACGTGGCCAGCCCGCAGCGACGCAGGAGCCAGGCTGCGAACGGCGCGACATCCCCGGGCTCTACTGGGTGCGCCGTGTCAACACGCTGGTGGTGGACGTCGGCGGCGCGAATCCAACCATGATGCTCGTGAAGGGCAGCTACGATCCGAATAGCAAGGTGAGAAACTGGTCGCAGGCGCCAACCGGGCTTCTTGCATTCGGAGGAGTCGGTCGGGGCGACTACCGGGACGCTGTGTTGATTGCCTGCGGCACCGCCACCACGTGTGACGGCGATAAGGCCGGGCTGATTTACAGTGGCGGACTGACGTTCTGGCTGTCGAGCTTCCTCGGCGCCGAAGCCGCGTACTTCAAGCCGTCAAAAACGAAAGCCAACGGCAGCGGCAGCACCTATTCGTTCACCAGCTCGCTCGACACCAACATGGTGATAGTGGGAGGACGGGTCGGCGCTCCGATCGGCCCCGTGCGTCTCTCGGGGCTGATTGGAATGGACTACCAGGACTCCGTCTTGAAGACCACCGACACGATCAACGGCGCTTCACAGAACACCGAAGTCGAAACGAATGGCTGGGGCCTGGCATGGGGCGCCGGCATGGAGATCTGGGTGTCCAGGAGGATTGCCATCTCGATCGATGCAGGTGTGGCTTCGCTCAAGGGGAATCCAACTGGCGGCGGCGAAGTGAGACTCGACGATCGCCTGCGCTACATCAGCGGCGGGGTTCGCGTGCGGATTGGAAAATGATCGGTCGAGTCGCGCTGCGACTCAGGGGACCGAGCTGGTTTGAACGTCAACCAATTCGATATCGAACACCAGCGTCGCGTCGGGAGGAATAGGCCCGTAGCGCGCCGCTCCGTAGGCCAGCGAGGGAGGAATGACCAGGCGGCGAATCCCGCCCACCTTCATGCCCGGAACGCCTTGATCCCATCCGGCGATCACTTGTCCCAGTCCCAGAGTGAAGGCGAATGGTCCACTGCTGGCCGAGGAGTCGAACTGGATCCCTTTGTTGTCCGTTTTGCTTCTGTCGTACAGCCAGCCCGTGTAGTTGACCGTCACGATTGTCCCGGCCGCGGCCTCGGTCCCCGATCCGACATGTAGTTCCGTCTGACTGTAAGGGGCCGAGGACGGTGCGGTAATGTTGCTTCCGCATCCGCCCGACAGGACGAAGGTGCTAACGACAAGAACCGAGAGACCTCGAAGACGCATACCGTAATGATATTGCCGATTGCTGATTGTTGATTGCCGATTGTGGCGACACCCCAGTCTATCAATCTACAATCGACAATCAGCCCCTCGGCGTCGCTTCGGGGCTGACCCTGAGCGATGTCGAAGGATCAGCCATCCCCATGAACTGTCCTAACTGCGGCGCGGCGATGCATGTGAATGCCAGAGGGGTCCTCGTCTGCAGCCACTGCGGGACGAACACGTTTCCGGACACCGTCGAGCGGGATGGCATTCGGCTTCTGGGGCCGAGCGACTCTGCGCTGTCCTGTCCGGTCTGCAAGACGCCGTTCGCGGGGGGCCTGATCGACGAATTTCAGGTTGACTATTGCGAGTCGTGTCACGGACTGCTTCTGAACCGGCGGGACTTCGCCGAACTGGTTCGAAAGCGCCGCGCGTGGGCGGCAACGGCGTCGGTGACGCCGGCGCCGGCTCACGTCGATGAACTGCGGCGGAGGATCGGCTGTGCGAAATGCGGTTCGCCGATGACGACCGACTGGTACTACGGCCCGGGCAGTGTCATCATCGATCGGTGCACCGCGTGCGATCTGGTGTGGCTCGACTTCGGTGAACTCAAGCAGATCATCGACGCGCCGGGGGTCGACCGCGGCACCCACGATCTGCAGTGAGAGTCTCCGACCGCCCGCGGCTCAGCTGAAGCGCTGGTCGTCTGCCGAGGGTCCGTACACGGCCGGCACCGGCACATCGTTCAGCCGGAGGTAGACCGTCATCTGGCCTCGATGGTGGGCCAAATGGTTGATCGAGTCTCGCATCATGATGTGGCGCGGCTGTTCGGCCACTGTTTTGCCGGAGACGAGCAGACGCCAGGGCGTCACGAGGTGATCGTCGTTCGTTTTCTGAAGCGCCGTCCGCGCGGCGGACACACCCTCTTCCATGGTCTTGACGAGATCAGCGGTCGTTCGGAAGTTGGTTTGAAACGATCCGGAAGAGCCGCCAGGCGGGTTCAGATCGAATTCGTCCTTGTCGATCATCATCGCCAGCCAAGCCGGCATGCCGGCCACGAGCGCGGCGAGCCGTCCCAGCGGCATCGACTTTTCGTGCGGCCTCCAGTCGTTGCGTCCCTCTGGGACGCGCTCGAGGACACGACGGGTCAGCGGCGCCTCGCGATCCAGCTCGCCCAGAAACAACTC
>JBKPNQ010000261.1:0-27183 GCA_046732715.1 Acidobacteriota bacterium
GCTTGGGGCAAGGGCATGATGAAACCGGACGATTTCATCGCCCTTGTCTTCAATACGCTTTAACTACTCCGAGGGGCTTCGCCCCTCGGACTCCCCCCACGCTCTCTCGCGAGCCGCTTCGTGGTTCGACCACGCTCACCGCGCCCTGAGCAAAGTCGAAGGGCGCCGGCTCGCTCCGTTCGCGTGGCTCCCTTCGCTACGCTCGCTCGCGTCTTTTCTCACACAGCCTTGCCTCGCCATGGCACCGGCCGATTTGACGGTGCTTCTAGTTTCCCTTCGTCCCGCACGACGTCGCCCGCGAGCGGACCGAGTCGACGTCGAGCACGGGGATGTACTCACTCGGCGCCGGCGCGCGCCCCGGGGTTCCGGCTACCGGTGGCCCGCCCGAGATCGTGATCCCCTTGCCCACCTTCATGCCCGACTCGGTGAGCGCCGACTTCTTCACGAGGCCGGTCACGTCGACGAGATGGCCGTCGTATTCCTTCACGTCGTTCATCACGTCTTTCTTGCCCGCAAGCCGGAAGGATTTCGACTTGACGATCGGACCGACCTGCGTGTCCGCCTGACGAACGTCCGACACCGCGAGCACGCGTCCTTTCAAGCACCCGCTGACCATCAGGAAGACGGAGTCCTTGGGCACCTTATGCTCCTGCTTTTCCTCTTGCGACCCGCCCTCCTGGGGACCCAGACCGCTCAAGGCCAACACTAACGCGACAATCAACATGATTCGGTCCTCACACTACACGGCAGGCGCCGCGGCAACGGTGGTTGAACGGCGAGTCCAGGCCAGAAAGTTTTCCGAGAACAGCCGTCGGGTGTCCCGCGCGATTTCGGCGGCGGTCACCGGGCGGCCGTTTTGGACGATACCGACGTATTGTTCGGCCAACGCATTGGCGATGTCCCTGCGCGAATGCGGCCACTTGTACAAGAGCTGTTCGAGCACGCGCGCATCGGAGTGCTGCGGAACGAACGTCGGGCCGAGCAACTCGAGCCGCTCGCGCGTGATTTCCGAGACGATGGACGGGTTGTTGAGAAACCACCAGCAACCGAATGGCATCAGGTTCGCGAACTTCCGCGCCGCCACGCAGAGTTCGTGCTGATTTTCACGCGACAGCATCGTCACGAGGAACCGATTCTCAGGATGCGCCCGGCACAGCCGGTGCAGCGTCGAGACGTCAGCGCGTCCGAGTCCGTCGCCAGCATCTCCCAGGACGGGATTAACGCCGCGTCGTACCCCCACCATCATCGCGAACGGCAGTCCGTGCTCGCGGCACGTGGGCAGAACGACCTGCTCGATCAGCTGGCTGCGTGCGCTGTCGTCGGGCCACGCGAAGTCGTCTGGCAGCGACACTGCCAGGTAGAACGGATCCATTCGTTCGATCCACTCGTCGAGGAACCGACGTGCCTCGGCGATCGCAAGCGCGTCGATGGTGGGGCCGGCTGAGTATCCGGCATCCGCCAAGGCGCGACGCGCAGTTTCCCAGTTGTTCAGCAGCGGATCGATTCGCAGCGCAGCCTTGAATCGGGCATCGGCCGGGCGACCTCTCAGCCATAAAGCCGCCTCGGCGGGGTCGAACGGATCGTTCGTCATGACGACGGCCGACACGCGCGCGCGTTCGAGGACGATGTCGAGCTGCTGATCCGCCGTCGTATCGCGGAAATACTCCCGCGCCTGGCGCAAGTCCCGGCGCGAGGGATCGAGCCCCAGCGCCGACAAGACGGCAATCACGCCGCGCGTGGCCTCAGACAACGGCGAGCTTCGAACGAACAAGACGTCCCAGATCAGGTCCGCCTGCGTCTGCTGCGTCATGCGGCGGAATTCGGCCGGCGGAACGTCTCCGGAACGCATCACTTCGGCGACGAGGTAGTGATACGTCAGCAGATGATCGATCCCCCACTTTGAGAGATCCCCGAAAGCCGGCGGGCACAGGTGCGTGTGCATGTCGAGCACCGGCGCTTCCGCGACGATGCGGCGTGTGGTCGCGCGGACATCTTCGGCTCGGTGAAGAGGAGCGTTATCGGAAAGGGTGCGGTCGGTTTTACTCAACGAATGGCTCCCGATCATCGCTGGGATCCGCCCAGCGGTCGTTTGGCACGAGCGGCGCCCAGCCGGGCCGTGCCGGATCTTGATCGTACGCGTAGTTGCCCACTTCGCGATAGAGATCTGCGTATTTGGCCAGCTTGTTCCGGTCGAGCCGGACCCCCAATCCAGGCCCGTCCGGTACTCCAATCGTCCCGGCGTCGTAGGTCAGTTTCCCGCCTTCGATGATGTCATCGACCAGATGGTGATAGTGCGCGTCTGCGGCAAACGACAGGTTCGGCACTACTGCACCCAGATGCAGCATGGAAGCCAGCTGGATGCCAAGTTCGCCGGAGGAATGCACGGCGACGCCGAGCTGAAAGGTTTCGCAGACGCCGGCGGCTTTGACGCACGCGCGGATACCGCCCCAGAAAGTCGTATCCAGAAGGATCACGTCTACGGCGCGCTGCAGGACGTTGGCCGCCAGTTGTTCGAAGTTCACCACGACCGTGTTGGTGGCCAGCGGCACGCGGAGCCGTTCCCGGGCGTGTCGCATCCCCGCCAGCCCGAACACCGGATCCTCGAGGTAATCGTTGTTCAGATCCTCGATGGCGCGACCGAATCGAATCGCCTGCTCGGTCGACCAGACGGCATTGGGATCGAATCTGATCCTGTCGTCAGGCATCGCCGCCGCCAGGGCGCGGTAGCATTCAAGGTCGTACTCGAGCGGAAAGACACCGCCCTTGAGCTTGTGCGTTCGAAACCCGTACTGCTTCTTCAAAGATCGTGCGCACGCGACAACCTGCTCGACCGTCCGCACGGTGCCCGTGCCGTCCGCGTTCGCGTAGCGATAGAAGATGTACGAGGCGAACGGAATCCGATCGCGAACCCGTCCGCCGAGGATGTCGCAGACGGGCACGCCCCACGCCTGGCCGAGGAGATCCAGGCATGCAAATTCGAGCGCCGCCACGACCTGGGTCCGGTTGTTGTAGAGCGACGCCGTCGGATTGGCGAGCAGGAAGCGCATTTCTTCGAGCCGGGCCGGATCGCGGCCGACGAGAGACGATTTGAGTGCGAGCACGGTGGCGACCGCCGACTCGCCTCCGCCTCCCATCTCGCCCAGCCCCACCAGCCCGTTGTCGCTTTCAATCTCGACGATGGTCCGGACAAACCTGCCCCAATGGCACCCGTTGGCATGGCGAAGCGGCGCCTCCAGCGGCACCGTCACCGTCGTCGCACGCACATCCACGATTCGCATGCTGCTGACTGGATCATACGACGAGCGGTACGGGGTTCCCGGGTAGAATAGCTGCTTCGATCCATCCTTGGAGTTTCTGCATGCTCAGTTCGAAGTTCGCCCGGGTTGCGGCGTTGTGCGGATTGGCGACGCTGGTTGCGACGTCAGCCGTTGCGCAGATTGACGCCCGAATGTTCCGCCAGCCGTCAGTGTCGAAGGATCAGATCGCCTTCGTCTACGCCGGGGACATCTGGCTGGTGCCGAAGAAGGGAGGCGCGGCGGTCCGGTTGACGTCGTCGCCCGGTGAGGAATCGTTCCCGAGATTTTCGCCCGATGGCACGAAGGTGGCCTACAGCGCCTCGTACGACGGCAACGTTGACGTCTACGTTGCTCCGGCGCTCGGCGGCGAACCGAAGCGCCTCACGTATCACCCGATGGCCGATCGCGTGATCGGCTGGACACCGGATGGCGCGCGCGTGCTGTTCGCGTCGGGCCGCGAAAGCGGGCGTCAGCGCTACAACCAGTTCTACACCGTCTCGCTCGATGGCGGTCTGCCGGAGAAGCTGCCGGTTCCATACGGCGAATTCGGCACCTACTCGCCGGATGCGCGACAGTTCGTCTACATGCCGATGTCGCAGGATTTCCGGAACTGGAAACGATACCGTGGTGGCTGGGCGCCGGATCTGATGCTCTTCGATCTCAAATCCTTCGCCACGAAGAACCTGACGAGCAACCCTGCGAACGATGCGCAGCCGATGTGGCACGGCAATACGATCTATTTCCTGTCCGATCGCGGTGCCAACGAGCGGAACAACCTGTGGGCCTACGACCTGACGAAGAACGCCGTCCGCCAAGTGACGCAGTTCAATGATTTCGATATTACATTCCCGTCGATCGGCCCGGATTCGATCGTGTTTCAAGAGGGCGGGCGGCTCTATCTTCTCGATCTCGCCACCGAAAAACCATCCGAGGTGCTCGTCCACGTCGTCACCGATCAAAGCACGCTGCGTCCACGAACGGCGAAGGTCGAGTCGCTGATTCAGTGGGCGTCGGTGTCGCCAACGGGAAAACGTGCGGTCTTCGAGGCACGCGGCGACATCTTCACTGTCCCGGCAGAGTACGGAGCGGTCGTCAACGTGACCCGGTCGTCCGGCGTGTCGGAGCGGTATCCGCGGTGGTCGCCGGATGGGAAGACCGTGGCGTACTGGAGCGATCGCAGCGGCGAGTACGAGCTGACGCTGCGGCCGGCGGACGGATCCGGTCCGGAAAAAAGCGTTACCACGCTCGGCCCCGGGTTCCGCTATCCGCCGGAGTGGTCTCCCGACAGCAAGAAGCTGGCGTTTATCGATCAGGCGATGCGGATCCGAATCTACGACACCGCAACGAATCGAGCGACGGAGATCGATCAGAGCCCAGACTGGATTTCTCATCCGGGACTCGAATCGTTCCGGATGCTGTGGTCGCCGGACTCGAGATGGCTCACCTATGCACGGCCGACGAAGGTAGGCAACAGCGCGATCTTCCTCTACGACACGAGGGCGGCCAAATTGCACCAGGCGACGACCGGCTATCTGAACGATACGCAGCCGACGTTCGAACCGGAAGGGAAGTATCTGATCTACGCCTCGGATCGCGAGTTCGATCCTGTCTACGGCAGCTTCGACAACACGTGGACGTATCCGAACCCGACGAAGCTCGTTGCCGTGCCGCTCCGTCGCGACGTGAAATCTCCGCTGGCCGCGCGAAACGACGACGAGAACGCGATGCTTGATACTGGTGCGAAAAAAGACGAACCGAAGAAGCCCGAGGAGAAGAAGGCGGAAGACGCCAAGGCCGGCGACCAAAAGCCAGCGGAGAAACCGGCCGACGAGAAGAAGGTGGACGACAAGCCGGTTGCACCGCCGATCATGGAAATCGATCTCGACGGCTTCGAGGCGCGCGCGGTCGTGCTGCCGCCGAAGGCCGGTAACTACGCGGATCTCCAGGCGATCAAGGGCAAGCTCCTGTACCGACGTCAGCCGCGCACCGGGTCAGGAGACGAGAAGAGCGCCATCGCCTACTTCGACTTCGCCGAGCGCGAAGAGAAGACGGTCTTGGACGACGCTGATACGTTTGAGGCAACAGCTGATGGCAAGAAGATGCTTGTCATCAACAAGAAGAAGTACGCGATTCTCGAGATCAAGGCCGGCCAGAAATTCGAAAAGCCGATGGTGACCTCGGAGATGGAGTCGCCGGTCGATCCCCGCGCCGAGTGGCGTCAGATCTTCCGCGACGTCTACCGGTTCGAACGCGATTTCTTCTACGACCCCAACATGCACGGGGTGAACTGGGAGGCGCTGGGAGAGCGCTACAGCAAGGTCCTCGAAGGGGCGGTGACGCGGTGGGACGTCGATTTCCTGATCGGCGAGTTCATCGGGGAATTGAACGCGTCGCACACTTATCACGGCGGCGGCGACATGGAGCAGGCGCCGCAGCGATCGGTCGGACTCTTGGGCGTTGATTGGGAGCTGGCGAACGGTGCCTACCGGATCAAGCGAATCATTCGCGGCGGCGCGTGGGACTCAGGGATTCGTTCACCGCTGGACGAGCCTGGTGTGATGGTGAAGGAAGGCGAGTACGTTCTCGCTGTCAACGGTGTGCCGATCGACACGAAGTCGGATCCGTGGGCCGCGTTCCAGGGGCTGGGCGACAAGACCGTGGTGTTGACAGTCAACTCGAACGCATCATCCACTGGCGCGCGTCAGGTCGTCGTGAAGTGCCTCACCAACGAGACGGAGCTTCGGTTCCGCTCGTGGATCGAAGAGCGCCGGCAGATCGTGGATAAGGCGACCAACGGCCGAATCGGATACATCTACGTCCAGAGCACCGGTGTCGACGCGCAGAATGAGCTCGTGCGTCAGTTCATGGCGCAGTGGAAGAAGGACGGGCTGATCATCGACGAGCGGTGGAACAGTGGCGGCCAGATTCCGGATCGCTTCATTGAGCTGCTGAACCGTCCCATTCTGGCTTACTGGGCGGTGCGCGACGGCGCGAGCCAGCAGTGGCCGCCGGTGGCGCTGCGGGGACCCCAGGTCATGCTGATCAACGGCTGGAGCGGCTCAGGCGGCGACGCGTTTCCGACCTATTTCAGGGAAGCGGGTCTTGGGCCGCTGATCGGCACGCGCACGTGGGGTGGCCTCATCGGCATCAGCGGTGCACCGGCGCTGGCCGATGGCGGCGGCGTCACCGTTCCGACCTTCCGGATGTACGATCCGAAAGGACAGTGGTTCGCGGAGGGGCACGGCGTCGATCCCGACATTCCGGTAGACGACGATCCCGCCCAGCTGGCTGCTGGAAACGATCCACAGCTGGCGCGAGCGATCAAAGAGGTGACCGACCGCGCCGCAAAGATGCCCAAAGCACCGCCGCGGCCTGAATACGAGAAGCGGGTGCCAAAAGCGGGAGGCAGTCAACAGAATCCCTAATCGCCGATCACTGAGCCGGAATCGCGAATCGTTGAGTCACTCATCCGTTGAATCAACGACTGGCTGAATCTCTCTAGACGCCGCCCTCCGTCGCTGCGTAGCCGCGACGGAGGGCGGGATCCCGACGAGGGTCAGTACTCTACGAACGCATCGTCCGGATAGCAGTAGAGCCAACGCTCGCCCGGCTCGGCTGAGGCGACGACCGGGTGGTGAGTCGTTCGTGCATGGGCGCTGGCGTGGCGGTTTGGCGACGAGTCGCAGCAAAGCGTGGTGCCGCACGTCTGGCAGGTCCGTAGGTGGACCCAGCGCGAGTGGATTTTGACGCACTCGCTGCATTCGCGGCGGGCGGCGGTTTTGACGGACTCGATCTCTTCGATGTGCGCGCACGTGCCGTTCGTCATTGGAGTTCCTTCAAGTGCGATCGAATAGTCTGCGCGCGGATTGGCCCGAGCTTCGGTTGGCCGACTGGGTCGAAACCCGCGACGCGCTTCACTTGTGGCTGCAGGTTGTCGGCAAGGTCCGGTTGACCCTGACGCCGCCGGTCAACCATTCCTGGCACTGTACGTTCTATCTTACGGCGCGCGGCATTACCACGTCGCCGATCCCGCACGGGACCCGTTCGTTCACGGTTGATTTCGACTTCGTCGACCACCGGCTGATGATCACGACGACCGATGGGGGTCAGCGTGACGTCGCGCTCGAACCGCAGAGCGTGGCGGCATTCTATTCACGCGTGATGGAGGAACTCGGTCGGCTCGATCTACCGGTTCACATCGTCGCGAAACCCAACGAGCTGCCAATCGCGGTGCCATTTGCCGAGGATGACAAGCCGCGGCCTTACGACCGCGATGCGGTCAATCGATTCTGGCGGGCCCTGTCGCAGGCCGATCGGGTGCTCAAGATCTTCCGCGGACGCTTCATTGGCAAATGCAGTCCGGTCCACTTGTTCTGGGGCGCCATGGATCTGGCGGTGACGAGATTCTCGGGCCGCAAGGCGCCGCTGCATCCTGGCGGCATCCCCAACCTGCCCGACCGCATCACCCAGGAAGCGTATTCGCACGAGGTCAGCAGCTGCGGGTTCTGGAGCGGAACCGCCCCGATTGATTACCCGGCGTTCTACGCGTACGCCTACGCGCAACCTGCCGGGTTTGCCGACGCGCGCGTCGGGCCAGCCGACGCGTTCTACAGCAAGGACTTCGGAGAGTTCATCCTGCCCTACGATCGCGTGCGCGAATCGTCGTCACCCGACGAGACGCTGCTGGAGTTCTTCCAATCCACGTATGGGGCCGCCGCCGACCTGGCGGATTGGGATCGCGCCGCGCTCGAGCGCTAGCGGGGTCAGACTGGGGTCAGACCGGGGTCAGACTGGGGTCAGACTGGGGTCAGACTGGGGTCAGACTGGGGTCAGACTGGGGTCAGACCCCTTCAGAGTTTCTGCAGCAGCCGAAGGCTGGTGGCAGTGCAGTTTCTGCAACTCAGGGATTCATGATGACGGCTTCGCGATAGGAGAGTCGCGGTTCCGCGCGTACCCCGATACGCCGCTTGAGCGCGTCGACGACATGCGGCGCGAGTGACGAATCAATCGGCGCCAAATCGCGGATCAGGTCTCCCTCCTTGACAGCGATCGGGACGCCGTCGCGATACACGATCCGCGACCGCGCCGCGACGCGGATGCGATCTCCGGCGGTGACGATGCCTGCGAGATTGAGCGGATCGGCAGCGCTGATCGTGCGCAGCGCCCCATCTGGCCTCGTGCGCCGCACCTCGCGCAGTCGTTCGACGGCCTCCGGCAACGCGAACTGTTCGCCCGACATGCCGGAGACGAATCGTCCTCCGCGGATCTCTCCGCGAGCCTCGAGCCTCCGATACGCGCGTGTCAAATCGCGCCAGGGCACCGTCGTGGACTCGCGCGTGACGACGCGACGGAACACGACTCCGTACCGGCGCAGCAGCGTGCGCGCGAGCGTCTCGACATCCTGGTCGCGAGCGGTCGCGTCCGCCGGGGCCCGCAGCGCCGTCCAGCGGCCCGCAAACTGGGTCCGCCGGTCGCGCACGGGCGCACCACCGTAGGACGCAGAGACGAGTGCCCGTAAGCCCGAGAAGCCGTCGGACGCTGCCAGCCCCGCCGCGACCAGCGCGCCAATCGCCTGACGAACAGCGTCGTCATCGAGTGCCAGTGCATTGACGATATCGTTGAAGAACGACGCGCCTCGGGCGGTCAAGGTGTCGAGTACTCGCCGCGCATTCTCCGGCAGATCATCTCGGCCAACGTCAGTGTCGCTCGGGTCCTCGCCGAGCCGCTGCCAGGTGTCGGCGTGGTCGCGGAGAAACAGCGCGATGGGCGTCGCCGAAACGAGCCGCGGTGGATTGAGCGGATCGGGTGGTGGCACGGACAGTCGTGCCCAGCCAACTTCTCCCGCAAGGCACAGCATGTCGAGGAGCCGGGCGTCGTACTCGTCCATGCGCGCCGGCAGTACGGCGCGTTCCCATGCCGACGCGGACAGCTCGTAGCCATCGAGCAGCGCGATAATCTCGCGCAGTCCATCGATGGACGTCAACAGGCCGGGCGCGCCGACATGCTGCCAGGCGAACAGGAACCGCATGAAATCCGCCGGGCTGACCGGCTCGATTTCCGCCCGCAGCCGATTGAGCGTGTAGCGATGGATTCGTGCGAGCAGCGAGCGTTCGCACCACTCGATGGTTGAATGCCTGCCGGGATCCGGGATCCGGGATCCGGGATGCGAACGGCCACTGGAGGCGGCCGGCTCCTGGCTGCCGGCGGCTGGCGTGAACCTGCCACGCAACACGACGCCGTCGGTTTCCAGCGCCAGTAACGCCGCCTCAACCTGCGATGGTGGAATCGACAACAATCCGGCCAATTCGGCTGACGTGACGGGGCCGGCGAGTGTCAGCCGGCCGCGCAGGACTTCGACGAGCGCGTCAGCCGACGTCCACACTCGAGACGATCGCGAAGCTGGAGGCGTCAGCCGCGGCGCCAGCGATGCGAAAGGCGTAATCGCGAGCAACTCGGGAATGCGCTCCGCCGCGATTGCGATGTTCGTGTGGTCGGCAACTTGCGCCATGCAGGCGCGCCGTGTCGAGACCAGCCGATCGAGCAGTCCTGTCGGCATTTCGTCGACTTCCGCGCGGGTCAGGAATCCGCACGACAGCAACGCGTCATGCAATTCATCCACGTCGCGCGGCTGGGGCCTCGCCTCGCCTCGAACACGATCGATAGCGCCCTGATCGAGCCGACCGAGGTCGCCGCCGTTGGCCGGTTCTCCGGTACGGCGGGACTGGACGGCGTGCGCACGTCGCTCCTCGAGCGGGGCGTCGTCCAAAAACGCATACGGCCGAGCATTCAGGATCTCGTGCGCGAAAAACGACGGCTCCGGCGTATCCCGCGCGACGAGCGTGACGTCGCCGCGATGGATCCGTTCGAGCACGCGGGCGAGGCCCTCGAAGTCCATCGCCTCCTGGAGGCAATCGCGCACGGTTTGATTGACCAGCGGATGATCCGGAATCTGTCGGTCGCCAGGAATGTTCTCCAGGCAGGCCGCCGCATCCGGAAACACCGCCGCCATCAAATCGTCGGCCAGCATGCGCTGCAGCTGCGGCGCCACCTTCTTTCCGTTGCGGCTCCGTGGAACCGCCAGCGCAATGGTCGTGTTCCAGCGCCACCGCGTCTGAAATACCGGCGCGTCGAGGAATGCCTGCACGAGAACGTCCCGTGTCGTGTTCGGATGCAGATAGCGAAACACGTCGGCAAGCGGGAACGAATGCTGCGGTCCAAGCGACAGCAACACCGCATCGTCGGTTGCGGCGGCCTGCAGCTCGAAATTGAACTGCCGGCAAAATCGTTTCCGAAGCGCGAGTCCCCACGCCTTGTTGATGCGGCTGCCGAACGGTGCGTGCAGGACGAGCTGCATGCCGCCCGATTCGTCGAAGAAACGTTCTAGGACCAGCGTGTGCTGCGACGGGATGACGCCAAGCGCGCGCCGGCCTTCCTCGAAATACGCGATCAGTTGTCGCGCCGCGTCGGACGTGAGCCTGGTCTCGCGCATCAACCAGCTCGTGGCATCGCTCTCCGAGGAGGCGAGACGCCGATCCATCTCGGTCCGGAGATCGCTCACTTCGCGCGACAGCTCATCGCTCCTCGGAGGGGCCTCACCAAACCAAAAAGGAATGTTCGGCGGCGTGCCCTTTGCGTCCGCGACGCGAACCGTTCCGGCGGCCACCTGGAGCACACGCCAGGACGAGTTACCCAGCTGAAACACGTCGCCGCCCATGCTCTCGATTGCGAAATCTTCGTTCAGGGTACCGATGAACGTGTCGCCCGGGTCGAGGACGACGCGGTAGTCGGCGACCTCCGGAATCGCACCCCCGGAGATCTGGGCGAGCAGACGCGATCCGCGCCGCCCACGAACGACATGATTGACCTCGTCGTAGTGGACGAGCGCCGCGCGGCGGCCGCGCCGCGTGTCGAATCCGTCGGCGGCCATCCGCAGCACGGCGTCGAAGTCCTGACGCGAGAGATCCCGGTACGGCCATGCTCTCGTGACCAGCGCGAAAAGATCCGCTTCCGCGTACTCGCGGCTCGCCGACTCGGCGACAATCTGCTGGGTCAGGACGTCAAGAGGCGCGTCGTGCGGCACGATCGCATCGAGCTCACCCCGTTCGATTGACCGGAGAAGAGCCGCACACTCGACCAGATCGTCTCTCGAAGTCGGAAACACGCGGCCCTTCGGAATCCCGTGTATCGTGTGACCCGATCGGCCGACTCGCTGCAGCAAGGTGGCGATCCGGCGTGGCGAACCAATCTGACACACGAGATCGACGTGACCGATATCGATCCCGAGCTCGAGCGACGCCGTCGCTACGAGCGCTCGGAGGCTGCCGGCCTTCAAGCGAGTCTCCGCATCGAGCCGCGTCTCTTTCGACAGGCTGCCGTGATGTGCGGTGACCGCCTCCTCGCCGAGCCGATCGCTCAGGTGGCGCGCGATCCGTTCTGCCATCCGACGCGTGTTCGTAAAAATCAATGTCGCCCGGTGGGTGGTCACCAACGCGGCCAGACGGTCGTAGTACTCCTCCCACACCTCCTGCGACATCACGGCATCGAGCGAGGATCGCGGGATCTCAACCCCGAGATCCATTCGTCGCCGATGGCCCTCGTTGATGATGGTGCAGGACTCCGGAGCCCACCGTGTGCCGAGAAGGAAGCGCGCGACCTCGTCGATCGGCTTCTGCGTGGCCGAGAGGCCGAGCCGCAGAATTGGCCGCTCGGCCACCTGCTGAAGCCGCTCCAGTGAGAGCGACAGATGAGCGCCACGGCGAGTTCCGATCACGGCGTGAATCTCGTCGACGATCACCGTGCGAACGGTGCGCAGCATGTGACGGCTGCGCTCCGCCGTGAGCAGCAGATAGAGCGATTCCGGCGTCGTGACGAGAATGTGCGGCGGCGTTTTCACCATCGCCGCTCGTTCCGACGCGGTCGTGTCTCCGGTGCGCACGGCGGCCGTGATCCGTGGCGCCGCGAGCCCCGCGTTCTCCGCGACCTGACGAATTCCGCGGCGAGGCTCGGCAAGGTTCCTGTGAATGTCCGAGCTGAGAGCCTTCAGCGGCGAAACGTAGAGGATTCGCACCTCATCAGGTAACGGCTGCTCCAACCCTTCCTGGATCAGTTCGTCGATCGCTGTCAGAAAGGCGGCCAATGTTTTGCCCGAACCGGTTGGCGCAGCAATCAGGGTGTGCTGGCCGCGAGCGATCGAATCCCAGCCCTGGAGCTGAGCAGACGTCGGTTGCCCAAGCGTTGTGGTGAACCAGTCGCGAACCGCAGGGTGAAAACGCGCGAAGGACATTGGAGTAGGACGACCAGGCGAACAAGAACGATCTTATGGTTTTTCGTCGGACGATTCTGATGGATCGGACGATGGGTGAGGAAGAGCGGTTCCCGACCACGGCGAAAGCACGCCCGCTTTGACATAGGTAAACAGCTTATCGCGCGTGTCCACGATATCGAGGTTTCGCATCGTCAACTGACCGATTCGGTCCTGCGGCGAGAACATCGATTCACCTTTCTCCATGGTCAGCCGTTCCGGCTTGTACGTGAGATTGGGCGACGTGGTATCGAGAATTGAGTAATCGTTGCCACGCCGCAGCTCGATCCGGACCTCGCCGGTGATCGCGCGCGCGACCCATCGTTGCGCGGTTTCTCGCAGCATCATCGACTGCGGATCGAACCATCGGCCCTGATAGAGCAGCCGGCCCAGCCGTCGCCCCTGGTCGCGATACTGCTCAATCGTGTCCTCGTTGTGAATGCCGGTGATCAGGCGCTCGTAAGCGATGAACAGCAACGCCATGCCGGGTGCCTCGTAAATTCCCCGGCTCTTGGCTTCGATGATGCGGTTCTCGATCTGATCGCTCATCCCGAGCCCATGACGGCCGCCGATCCGGTTCGCCTCGAGGAGCAGCTGCACGCCATCCTTGAAGCTGATGCCGTTCAACTCGACAGGCTGACCCTCTTCGAACCGAATGGCGACCTCTTCGCGCTTCACCGCCACGTCGTCGCGCCAGAATGCGACGCCCATGATCGGCTGTACGATTTTGATCCCGGTATCGAGTCGCTCGAGATCCTTGGCTTCATGCGTCGCGCCCAGAATATTTGAATCGGTCGAGTACGCCTTGTCGGCGCTCATCTTGTAATCGAACCCGGCGCGGCGCATGTACTCGGACATCTCGGCGCGGCCGCCAAGTTCGTCGATGAAGGTTTGATCGAGCCACGGCTTATAAATCCGAAGCGCGGGGTTCGCGAGCAACCCATACCGGTAAAACCGTTCGATGTCGTTCCCCTTGAACGTGCTCCCGTCCCCCCAGATGTTGACGTTGTCCTCCTTCATCGCGCCAACGAGCATCGTGCCGGTGACGGCGCGGCCGATCGGCGTGGTATTGAAATACGGCACGCCCGCCGTCGAGATATGGAAGGCGCCGCACTGCAGCACGGCGAGTCCTTCGGCGACGAGCGGTGCGCGGCAGTCGACCAGCCGCGCCTTTTCTGCGCCATACTGCAGCGCGCGGCGGGGAATCTCGTCGTAATCCGGTTCGTCGGGTTGACCGAGATTTGCTGTGTAGGCGTACGGAATCGCCCCCTTGGCGCGCATCCAGTGAAGCGCGGCGCTCGTGTCGAGGCCGCCGGAAAAGGCGATGCCGACTTTTTCGCCGGCGGGCAGGTTCTGGAGGATATTGGCCATCGTGAAAGTCCGACCCTACATCATATCCGGCCTCGCCGTGGCGCTTGCGGCGTTCACGTCGCAAACGATCGGCAGTCAGATCCTCAACGTCGAACAAACGGCCTCGGGATCCAAACCGGCGGCCGAGCTCGTTGAATCATTCGATGGTCTTGGCGCCGGGCTTGCGGCGGGGAATCCGCCCCGCAATCCGTCCGACAACAGCTTGGCGGTCGGTCCCGACCACATCATGCAGACCGTGAACTCTCAGATCGTCGTGTTCACGAAGAAAGGCAAGCGCTTCGACACGACCGGAAAGGTTCTGTACGGTCCAATCGCCACGAACACCGCATTTGCGGGCTTCGGCGGCGTGTGCGAGGCGAGGCCGAACGGTGACGCCGTCGTTCGGTACGACCAGCTGGCGGGACGCTGGTTGATCGTCATGCCGATCTTCCGGCGGGCGGTCGAACGGTCAGACGGGGGTCAGACGGGGGTCAGACTGGGGTCAGACCAGGGTCAGACCGGGGTCAGACACGTGTTTGACCCCAGTCTGACCCCCCGATTGCCGCCGGCCGCTCCCGCCGAGGCGGCGCGGCCCGGTCAAGCGGCGCAGCCTGGACCTCCGGCACGATTTGGGCCGCCCCCGACCGCCGCCGCACGAGGTCAGGGGCCCGTGACGACGCCCGCCGCACCGCCGCACGGTTCGTACGCCATGTGTTATGCGATAAGCGCCGGCGCCGATCCGCTCGGTCCGTACTACCGCTACGCGTTCGAACGGCCGCTCTTTCCCGACTACCCCCGTCCGGCCGTCTGGCCCGACGGCTACTACACTCCGACCAGTACCGGCGACGATGTGATTCAGAAACACGTGTGCGCGGTCGATCGCGCGCGCATGTTGAAGGGACTTCCCGCAACCGAGCAATGCGTGGTGATTGACGGCGTCAACTTCCTCAATACCGCAGATGTCGATGGACCCGACTCGCCGCCGTCTGGCGCGCCAAACATTGTGATGGCCGCTGGAGCCACGCAGCTCGAGAACGACCTCGACGACGAGGCGGTGTTTGCCTGGTCGTTTCACGTCGATTGGAAGAACCCGTCGAAGACACGGATCGTCGGGCCACAAAAGATCGCGGTTGCGCCATATCACTACCTCTGCGGAGGACAGCTGACCAATTGCGTGCCGCAACCGGGCACCGATCGTCGCCTCGACGCGCAAGGGGACAAGATCATGGCTCGCCTCGTCTATCGCCGCCTGGGCCGGCGCGAGTCGATTGTCGCCGTGCACTCCGTCGATACGGCCGCGGGCGGAGGGGGCGTGCGTTGGTATGAGTTCCGGCTCGATCGTCAGCGGATGCCGCAGCTCTTTCAGCAGGGCACGTACGCGCCCGACGGCTTCTTTCGATGGATGGCCAGCCCCGCAATGGATCGGTTCGGCAACATCGGGATCGGGTATTCATTCGGAGGGACTCCGCATTTCCCCGGCCAGCGGTTTGCCGGACGGCTGACCGACGATCCTCCAGGCCAGCTCACGCTGCGGGAAACCATCCTCGCCGAAGGGGAGGCATCGCAAATAACGACGATGCGATGGGAGGACTACGCGCAGACGGCAGTCGATCCGTCGGACGATTGCACGATTTGGTACGTGGGCGACTACCTGAAGAAAGACACGACAACCTACTCGACGCGAATCGGGGCTTTTAGGATGCCCGGCTGCCGCTGAATTGCGGACGGCGGATTGATGATTGCCGATTTGGCGATTGCGGATTGTCGATTGAGGTTGACGAGTGTCGATTGACATTGGCGATTGGTGATTGTGGGAAGCTCGTAGCGGGAAGCTGGAAGCTGATGATCCAACTGACAGATCTCGAGCAAGCCGCGCAGGTCGTCTACACGGCCATGGCGCCGACGCCGCAGCAGCGCTGGCCGCTTCTCGACCAGCGTTGTGGGTGCGCGGTCTGGGTCAAGCACGAGAACCACACGCCGGTCGGAGCGTTCAAGGTCCGCGGCGGGTTGGTCTACTTCGATTGCCTGCGCCGAACGGAACCCAATCTGAGAGGCGTAGTCGCCGCCACTCGCGGCAATCACGGTCAATCGATCGGTTTTGCGGCCGGCCGGATGGGAATACCCGCTGCGGTTGTCGTTCCCCATGGCAACAGCGAGACGAAAAATGCAGCTATGGCTGCCCTGGGGGTGGAGCTCATCGAACGGGGACACGATTTCCAGGCGTCGCTCGAAGCGAGCGCAGAGATTGCCGCCGAACGTGGCTGGCATCAGGTGCCCTCGTTTCACCCTCTTCTCGTGCGCGGGGTGGCATCGTACTCGCTCGAGCTGTTTCGTTCGGTGCCAGGACTGGATGTTCTCTACGTCCCCATCGGCCTCGGCTCAGGCATCTGCGGCGCCATTGCCGTGCGCGACGCCCTCGGTCTCGCGACGAAAATCGTCGGCGTCGTCTCTGCCGCCGCGCCCGCCTACGCGCGTTCAATTGCGCTCGGGCATGCCGTTTCACATGAGGCGACCACTCGTATTGCCGACGGCATCGCCTGTCGAACCCCAAACGAGTCCGCACTTGCCATTATCCGCGCTGGCGCCGATCGCATTCTCGAAGTGACCGACGATGACGTCGAGGAGGCAATGCGCGCGCTCTTCGCCGACACCCATAATGTGGTGGAAGGCGCTGGCGCCGCCAGCCTGGCCGGCCTTTTCCAGGAGCGAAGCACGCTGCGCGGGCGTACCGCTGGGATCGTCCTCACAGGCGCTAATATTGACCCTCAGCTCTACGTCCAAGTCCTCACCCACGAGACTTCGTGATTCGAGGTGGGCGACCACGCTCGCACTCAGGGTCCTGTATGAATCGATTTTGCGATTTCAGATGACGCGTCTGTTGATCGACTGGCCCTGTTCTTGCCATCTCCCCAGTGACGATCATGACAACCGCCGGAGCTGCGAAGTTCGACTCGTGAACCCGGCTGGCCATCGACCGCACCCGGCTGGCATACGAGCGGACCATGATGGCGTGGATCAGGACGTCATTCGGGTTCACCATCTACAAGTTTTTCCAGTTCGAGCTGATACGGGCGTCGCGACCTTGATCAACGACGTCAAGTTCGGCCGGGTGACAGCACTCCGATTCATGACCGTTGCGGTCCTGATCGTGCTGTCGGCCGCTGTGGCGCGCGCGCAGGAGCTCGAACCCGGCACATATCAGAACGCGCCGACGGAGACCAACATCGCCATTGCGTCGTACGGATACTCGAGAGGCAACGTGCTCCTCGACGCGTCGTTGCCGGTGGAGGGTGCGAAAGCGACCGTCAACGTCGTCGGGTTGGCCTACCTCCGCACGCTGGGCATTCGCGGGCGGTCGGCAAAGATCGATGTGCAGGTGCCGGTCTCATGGGCGACGTTCACAGGTGTCGTCGCGGGTGAGTTGCGCACCCGATCGCCCCGGGGACTTGCCGATCCTCGAGTCCGGCTGCTCGTCAACCTTGTGGGCGCGCCGGCATTGTCGCGCCCTGAGTTCGCCACGTATCGACAGCGCACCGTCATCGGGGCCAGCCTGCAAGCGGTGATGCCTCTGGGGCAGTACGACGCGACTCGCTACGTCAACCTTGGGTCGAATCGCTGGTCGTTTCGCCCGGAGCTAGGCATGTCGCACGCACGCGGGCGCCTGACCGTCGAGCTGACCGGAGGCGCCTGGTTCTTCACGCACAACGGCGACTACATCGGGTCGACGACGCAGACACAGACCGCGTTGTATTTCGCGAAGGCGGGTGCGATCTGGACGATCAAGCGAGGAATGTGGGCTGCGGTGAACTACGGACGCGCCAACGGTGGCGAGACACGCGTGGACGGCATCGCAACCAGCGAGCCGCAAAGAAACGACCGGCTGGCCTACACGTTGGTGATGCCGTTCTACCGATTCGGCGGCCTGCGACTGACCTACACCAGCGGCCTCTCGACCCGCTTGGGCGCCGACTTCGATTCGATTGGCATCGGTTATCAGTATTCCTGGTTCAGGAAACCATCGACCAAACCGGGGGAGTGATGATCGCTCAGACGTCCGCCTTGGATCCTGTCTCCACGATCGCTTCCTCAGGCTTCGGCGTCGCCGGCGACGCGTACCAGTGGCTGCGCGGTACCGTCTTGCGCGTCTCCGGATCTCCTTCATAGTTCGGCGATGTGATCTGGACGTCGAATTCATTGAACGCATCCAGAATGTTCGCGTGGAGCCGATGGAGGATCGGCCCGCGGCGGCTCGGGTGTTCGACTGCCACGAGCAGCGTGTATTGCACGTAGAAATCCTGAAGCGCTGTCTGGCGGACGTCAGGAGGCGGCTGTTTCCGCACGCCGGCCGTCCTCTCGGCCGCCAGGAGCAGCAGCGCGTGCACCTGCCGCCACGGCGTGTCGTAGCCGATGGTGATGCTGGTCGGAACGTAGACGCCGTCCGTCTCGTGGTACCGCGAGTAATTGGTGGTGACGTCGGAGACGACAACGGAGTTAGGAATCGTCACCTCCTCACCACGCACGGTCTTGATCTTGGTCGACAACGGTCCGAGCGTCGTGACGGTGCCGTCGACGTCCCCGATTCGCACGAAATCACCGACCCGGAGCGAACGCGAGTAGGTGATGGTCAGCCCGCTCATCATTTGATTGACGATGCTGCTCGAGCCAAGCGAAATCATCAAGCCCAGAAAAACACTGACCCCCTTGAACGCCTCGGAATCGCTACCCGGCAAGTATGGGTAAGCGACGACGAATCCCGTGAGCCACAGCAATGTCGCGACCAGACGTCGTGTCGGTTGCGCCGTTTCCGGATAAACCCACGGGATCGCGACCTGTCCCCGTTCCGACGCATCGAACAGGAGGTTCGACGCTTTCACCACGAATCGCGCCGCCAGCAGAATCAGGACGGCGGTGAACAACTGCGGCAGCGCGCCCACGAATTTCAGCGCCAGCATTTCGATACGGCTGGTCAGAAATGTTCGGAGTGATTCTCCCCACGGCCGCGTGAACGGGAAGCTTCGCAGGACGAATGTTAGCCAGGTGTAGGCCAGGAACACGATCGCGAGTATCGCGATCAGCGTCACCAGCAGGCGGAGGGCGTTGGTCGCACGCGACGCGACGACGAGGTTGGTTGCTGTCCCGGTCGACCGTCGCTGCAGATGCTGCTCAGCGCGGCTCGGCAGATAGGCCGCCAGCCGACGATGCAGTCTGACGACGACGAACACCAGAACGATGAACAGAACTGTGGCGGCGGTCGACCGCTCGGCGCTGCGCATGAACGATGTTGCCGAGCGCATTTCGACAGCCTCATCGAGCGCCAGCTGAAGATTCCTGACGGTCTCGGCGGTTTTCGCCGCGGGGGTTTCCCCCCCCTCCGTGTCGACGTCCTGCGGCACCAGGCCAAACGCGTCACGTCCGCCGACGACAATCACGTTGACGCCCTGTACTTCCCGCGTGGTGACAGGTCCCGGAGGGCCGGCGTCAACCAGTCGATCCAGGAGGCGAGCAATAGCATCCGCGCGATCGTGAGGAGTGCGCGACAGGAGCGACGCGCGGAGGGTGGTGATCGTCCGATTGTGATACTGAAGGACGGCCGGCTGGCCGGCGGTTTGCGATGCGAGGATTTGCGAGAGATCGATCTCTGGCCGCGGGCTCTGCGCTGAAAGGGAGACGGCCGTCAGCGCGAGGGCTCCGGTCAGGGCGGCGCCAAACGAGAGAGACCGTTTCATCGTGATTCTCGAATTGTTGTGTGAGTGGCTAAGAGAGATCGGTCAGGCAACGTCCGTGCCGCGACCACATTCGCAAGATCGCGCAGATCATGGCCTGAGGGCTGCATCCGAGGACATCAAAGTCGACCGGCGCCCGAGGAATTGCAATTCTCGGCACGACATGTCGTGGGTTGGGCCGCAAGATAGGACCGATGGGCGTCCGGCCACATGTGTCCTAAGTCAAGAGACCGGCGCATCCGCGGGGAGGCCTGCTGTCTCAAATTGATCTGCGCACGATCTCGGGGCAACGTTACAGAGGGTGAGGGACGACATGGATTCAACGGCTACCCGCTCCCGCCTGGACCGGATGCTCGGCGTGTTCGCCGACGTGCACGCCGGGGAGGGCGTCACCTCGCTGCTCCTGTCGCTGAATATCTTCCTGATCCTGATGGCCTATTACCTGCTGAAGCCAGTGCGCGAGGCCCTCATCCTTGGCGAAGGCTCCGCCGAGCTCAAATCGTACATGTCTGCGGGCCAAGTGGTGCTGCTCGCATTTATTGTTCCGCTTTACAGTCGGCTCGTGGCCAGGTTCGTTCGCATTCGTCTCATCAACCTCGTCACCGTGTTCTTCGTTTCGTGCCTGCTGCTCTTCTACGTGCTCGCCCGGTTCCACGTGCCGCTCGCGATCGTGTTCTTCCTCTGGATCGGCATCTTCAACTTGATGGTGATCGCCCAGTTCTGGTCGTTTGCCAACGACATCTACACGAAGGATCAAGGTGAGCGGCTGTTTGCGATCGTAGGCTTCGGTGCGTCCCTCGGGGCCGTCGCCGGGTCGCGCGTTGCCGACGTGCTGATCGAGCCGGTTGGCATCTACCAGATGATGCTGGTCGGCGCCGGCGTTCTCATGGCGCAACTGGCGATTACCAACTACCTCGATCGTCGCGGGCCCGGACAGGTCACACCGGATGCCGCTCAGGGAGCCAGTACCGCCCCGAAAGCGTCCGGATCGGATGCATTCGCGCTCGTGTTCAGGACTCGGTATTTGCTGTTGATGGCGCTGATGCTGATGCTGCTCAATTGGGTCAACACGACCGGCGAGTACATTCTTGGCCGCATCGTCACCGACACCGTCTCCAGGGCGGTTGCGGCAGGCCAGGGTAGTGGCCTTTCGACCGAGCAGATGATCGGAGATTTCTATTCGAAGTACTTCACGTATGTGAACATCGTCGGGCTCGTCCTCCAACTGTTCGTCGTCTCACGCGTCGTCAAGTATCTGGGCGTGTCGAAAGCGGTGGTCATACACCCGCTGATTTCACTGTGTGCCTACAACGTGCTCATCTTCATCCCGACCTTGACGGCCGTGCTGACCGCGAAGGTCGCAGAAAACTCCACCGACTACTCACTCAACAACACCGTCCGGAACATGCTGTTCCTGCCCTGCACCTACGAGGAAAAGTTCAGCGCGAAGCAGGCGATCGACTCGTTCTTCGTCCGGGTGGGGGACGTCCTGTCGGCGGGCCTGGTGTTTCTCGGGACGGCAGTGTTTTCACTGCAGACGAAGCAGTTTGCGCTCGTGAACGCGGTCATCGTCTTGGCTTGGCTTGCGTTGGCCTGGCAGGTAGGACGGCGCTACCAAGCACTGACCGAGGAACGAGGGCGCAAGCCGGCAGCGGTCTAGTTCCGGTATGACCGCCGATCGCGCGCCCGCCGGTGGCTGCAGTCGTTTTATTACGGACTCTTTCTCCACTTGGCGACCGACAGCGGCTTGCCACTGTCGTCCTGCGTTGTCAACGTGAGCAGGTTGGATTGCACGTCCCAGTGCCGTGGGCGGCTCAGCGAGAGCGGACCACGCGTGTTCTGCCCGGGAACGACATAGGTCAAGGTGTGATTCTGCATGTCGACGACGGTTCGCCCATCGGATGCAAGGACGCCGTCTTTGAGATCGATCCCGGCGTCGCGGAGGAGATCGGTCGACGCTTCGTCAGCGCGGACGTCGATCTTCAGATTGCCAAACTCGTCGTAGGTGAGGGTGCCCGAGCCTTTCAGCTGAATCGGCGGCTTGCCTGCAGGATAGATCTCGTACGACTCGAGCGCCCAGTGCCCTTCGAGGTACTTTCGCGCGGCGGTCAGCGATCCGGTGCCGGTGTCGACTGGCCCGGCCTTCATCGGCCGCTGGCTGGGTTGGGCGTGACAGCCAGCGCCGAGCAGGGCCACGGACAGGCTGAACACCCCGAGTGCGATTCCCCCTCGGACCTGACGACGTCGTGAGGGACACGTGCACGGTTCCATTCGCATGGAATGCCTCCACACCATCGAGAATAATCGGACCAGCGTGCCGCGTCTCTGCCGCCCGAAGGCGGACGCGACAGATCGTCCCGCTATCAACGGGCGCCGGTCTTGACCGGCGTCAGCGATCGGCTGATCGACACGAGCTTGATCGGCTGATCGGCATAGTCGTCGATGACGAAGCCGTTCGGTTCGCCAGGCTTGATCCGGGCGGCCGCTGCCATCGTTCCCTGGCCCATGCCGGAGTCGTCCATGTCGAATTGCATGGCCGCCAGTTCGTATCCTTCCCGCGGCTTCGCGTTGACGCTTCCACCGCCTATGAAGTACATCGGCTTGTCGGTGACGACGGAGATCGTCCGCTTGTTCTCGCCCGTGCGCTGCTCACGCGCAAAACGGATCGTGTAGGTCTCCTTGCCGAGGGTGACCGTGCCCACCGCTGGCGCGCTGCGGACAGCAGTCAGCAACGCGGGATACCCTCCGGTCTTGAGCGCCTGAGTCAGCTTCTCGCGGTCGGCGTCCCTCGTGTACTTGTCGATATGGATGTCGATGTACGTCGCAGCTGACGCCCCTTCCTTGTTCGCCGCATTGGCTTGCGCGCGGAATGTTTCGGGGGCAGTCGGACGCTTCGGGTCCCCTGGTTTCTGCACCGGAGGTAGCAGGGTCAACAGCATCAAGGCGGTGGTGATACGAAGGGACATACAGAATTCTCCTGAAAGTCAGAGGCCCACGAAATGTCGTGGCACGCCGGTCATGTATCGGAGCACGACCCAGGCGAGTACCCGGCACATCTGGCCTGTTCACGCGAATGTCGTCTGGTGCCACGCCAGTGGCCTGCATGTTTGCGGCCAGATTCCGGGGTTTTGTGTGCCGGCGTTTTCAGCGGTTGATCGAACGTCCCTCTGCAAAGACACGCGAGCAGTGGCACGACGCCTGCAGCCGGTCCGCGCATGCGCGGATCGCGGCACAGACTACGACATCTCGGACGTCGTCGTGCCCACCTGGTTTTTACGACCGCGCTGTCGATTTGGTTGACGAGTTCCTCACGGTCGAACGCACAGGACGACTCGCGGACCCAGTTGAACGGCGCAACGGTCTGCGCCGTCGTCATTCAAGGCCTTCAAAACATTCGCGAGCAGGTCGTGCGAGAGCAGCTCGAAGTTCGGGTCGGCGATACCTTCCAGAGCGATCTGATTGAGCGGAACGTCGAGCGTCTCGACCGGCTTGGCGTGTTCAGCCGTATCGGCATCCACGCGACAGCCGAAGGGGATGGCGTCCGGCTGACCGTGTCCGTTGTCGAAACCCTTCGCGTGCTGCCCGCCGTCTCGATCGGCGTCAGCGACGCCGACGGCGTGTCCGCGGGACCGACTGTCCGGTTCCTCAGCTTTCGAGGCCGGCCGCACGAAATATCGATGACGGCGCGATTTGGCGGCCGCACCGTCGTCGAATTCAAAGAGATCTCTGCCTCTTTGTACCGGCAGCGCCTGTTACATTCGGTGAAGGCGACATTCGAGGACCACCAGAACACGCTCGACGACTTCGGCCAGCAATCGGTTGAGGTGGACGGACAGATGGGCGGCCTGCGGGTGATCGTTCCGTTCGTCAATCTCGTTCGCCTCGACTTGTCGTTCGGTCAACCGGACGGTTCGGCTCTCTGTCAACTCGGCGTCAACGAACAGTTCGTCGCCCAATGAAATCGGGTCCGATGAAGCGCATCCTCGTCCTTGACACCGACTCCACGTGGGTTTCCCAGTCGTCGGTCCTTCCGTACGAGATCGTAACCGCCTGTGGATCGCTCGACGCTCTGCGACGACTCCGCCAGCGAGCGTTCGACGTGATGGTGACGAGCGGCCGGACGCACATCGACGAGGATCTGGCGCTCTTCCAGGAGTCCCGTCACGTCAGGCCCGGCCTGAAGGCGATCTTCCTGGCGCCGTCTGCGACCACTCCGGAGGTTATCGCTGCGCTTCGCGCCCACGTGTTCGGCTGTCTCGTCGCCCCGTTCACCGTCACCGAGGTCGCGGACCTGATTCGTGCGGCGGCCGAAGCGGTTGACTGGCACGACGGCATCGAGGTGTTGGCGGCGCGGGCCGAATGGATTTCGCTGCGCGTGACGTGCAGCCTCATGACCGCTGAGCGGCTCACCGGGTTCATGTCGGCAATGCGCGGTGACGTGTCCGAACACGTGCGCGATGACCTGCTGTTTGCGTTCCGCGAAGTGCTGTTGAACGCCATGGAGCACGGTGCCGGCTTCGATCCGGAAAAAGTGATTGACGTCTCAGCGGTGCGAACCGAGCGCGCGATTGTCTATTACTTTCGCGATCCCGGTCAGGGATTCGACACCGGCGCGGTTTTGCACCCCGCCATGGCTAGCTCCGCCGCGGATCCGATCGCGCACCTCGAGTACCGCGCCGCGCAGGGCCTCCGTCCCGGCGGCTTTGGCATGCTCATCGTTCGTCAGCTTGTCGACGAAGTGATGTACAACGAAGCCGGCAACGAGGTCCTGTTGATCAAGCACCTTGGTTAGGTTGAGTAGGGGGCCTCTTCCCATGTCCGATTCGCAGCAAGACGCCAGCACGACCCGACGCCGGGTGTTGTCTCCGATTCTCGACGCTGAAAGGTTTCAAACGCTCTCGTCGGCCGTACGGGTGGAGATTGGGGCCACGTCACAGCGCGGAGCGCTCCGGCCACATAACGACGATCACTACCTCGCCATCAGGCTGGCGCGCAGCCAGGCGATCATGTCGACCAGCCTGGCGAGCTCCGACCTGCCGGAGAATTTTCAGGAACAGGCGTTCGCGTTTCTCGTCGCCGATGGGCTTGGCGACCGTGGCGTCGGCAGCGTGGCGAGCCGAGTCGCCCTCAGCACGTTCGCGCATCTCGCGCTCCATTTCGGTCAGTGGAACGTGCGGATCGACGGCTTCACGGCAGCGCAGGTGATGGATCGGGCGAAGCGGTTCTACGAGCGAATCAACGACGCGGTCCTCAAACGCGGTCAGGAGAATCCCGAACTCCGTGGAATGGCGACGACGCTCACCGCCGCCTACAGCGCGGGCGACGATCTCTTCATCGCCCACGTCGGCCATTCGCGGGCGTACTGTTTTCGGGACGGAGAATTGCTGCGGCTCACCGCCGATCACACGATCGAGGAAAGGAACGCCAAGAAACCGCAGCCGCAAGGCGTTCCCAAGGCCAGTCAGGATCTCCGGCACATCCTGACTGACACGCTGGGAAACAGGCCGACCTCGCCCGAGATTCTGATCGAACACTTCCGCCTGCAGGATGGAGATCGCCTGTTGCTCTGCACCAACGGCCTGACCGACGTGCTCGATGACGGTCAGATTGCCGAGGCGCTCAGTTGCCGTCGTCGTCCGACGGAAGAGTGTCGCGCCCTTGCCGATCTCGCGATGTCCCGTGGAGGGGAAGACGATGTGACCGTGGTGCTGGCTGATTACAGGATTCCGAAAATCTGAACCTAATTCTTCCTCGTTGGCACCGACACGTATCCATTCCTCGATCGGACTTTGTACCCGTCGCGATTCACCCTGACGCGAATGCTGTGGTACTTGCCGTCGCCCGGATGAGGGGACGAATAGCCGATCACGTACTGGGTGTTCAGTTCTTCAGCGATTCGCCCCGTGGCTGCCGCCAGGTCGGCCATGTCGTGAACGACCTCGGTATGTCCCCCCGTTTGATTGGTGATTTCGCTGAGCGCCTGCGGGTTGACGCGCGTGTTGATCGCTTGCCGGAGCGGGGAGTCGATCGCGACCGCGTAGATGAACGCGTCGGTGCGGAGCAGCGCCGATCGGACGTCGCGCAGTGACGCGTCGCTGGCCGTGTCGGCGCCATCGGAGATCACGACCAGCGCGGCCCGATCGCGCGGACGGTGATCGATGACTGCCATCGCGGCGATCACGGTGTCGTAGATCGCGGTCCCGCCCGACGGCCGCAGCGCCTCCAGCGCTGTCCGCACGCTCGCCGACTCACCGGGCGTGAGCCAGGGCGTCAGCAGGTTGGGTGCGTGATTGAACGTCATCACGAACAGCGCGTCCTCCTGCGACAGCAGCTCGAAAAGAAAGCGCTGCACGGCCGCGCACGCGTCCTTGATGCGTTGACCGAACATGCTGTCGCTGACGTCGAGCAGCAGACCGAGGCCGACCGGTACGCGGTCGTGGGTGAATTGCGTGATCGTTTGCGCCAGGCCGTCTTCGTAAACCGTGAATGCATCGGCAGGAAGATCCGGAACCAGATGGCCGTCCGCGTCACGCACGGTCAACGTCACGACGGTGACGTCGATGCTCGAGCGAAGAGTCCCGGCAGCCCGTTGGACGGGTATGGTGGATTGTGCAGCGAGGACAGCAATGCTGACCGCGATCGCGATCATGGGAAGTGGGATGAGCCGTCGACACGGCATGAACACCCGAACAGTGTAATCCCTCTGAATTTGCGACGTGGTTCGGCGCCCAGGCCGCACACTGGTGCGGCGGGTCTTGACCCTGACCGCGGCGCTGTGACATAAACGTGGGGTGTTCAAGGGGTTGGCCTGCGCGTGTTGTTGTCCGGCGAGTATTCCGGTCCTCGCGCTGCCCGCCTGCCCTGTTATGACGTAAAGACGTATCGGCTAGGCACACGCAAGTACGAAGGCCCGGGAGGCAGTCCGCTCCCGGGCTTTTTTTTTGCCCGAGTTCGTTCACGCCCTCCCGGCGTTCAGGGAAATGTGGTGCATTCATTGAGAATCGTTCTGGTTGCGATCGTGAGCGTCATGACCGCCGGAATCGGTTGGGCGCAGGCCCCGCCGGCACAGTCGTCCACCGTCACGGGTGGCTGGGATGAGGGCTTCTTCATTCAGTCGGCCGACGGAGCAAACCGGCTCGTGCTCGGGGCGACGATTCAGGCCGATGGCCGCTTTCTGTTCGACGACACGCAGACCGTCGAGGATACCTTCACGATTCGAAAGTTGCGTCCCACTCTCTCTGGGCGCATCGCGAAATACTTCGAATTCAGGCTGATGCCTGATTTCGGCACCGGCGTCGCCACCCTGCAGGATGCGTATCTCGACATCCGCTTCTCGCCGATGTTCCGAGTGCGCACAGGCAAGGACAAGACGCCGATCGGCTACGAACTCCTGATGGGAGATCCGTACCTGTTGTTTCCCGAGCGCTCGCTCGCGTCCAACCTCGTACCCAATCGCGATGTCGGTGTGCAGGCGCAAGGGACTCTGTCGCCGCGCTTCACCTACAGCGGCGGG
>JBKPNQ010000262.1:0-25678 GCA_046732715.1 Acidobacteriota bacterium
TGCCCATCCCAATCCTGGTGCTCGTGATCGCGTGTGTCAACGCAGCCAACCTGATGCTGGCGCGCGGATCGCAGCGTCAACGCGAAATCGCCGTGCGCCTGGCCATTGGCGCCCGGCGCGGACGAATCGTCCGCCAATTGCTGATGGAGAGCGCGCTGCTCGCGCTGATCGCGACCGTCGTCGCGCTCGGCATCGCCGGATGGGGCCTTCAGCTTGCGACCAACCCCTGGGACATTCAGGTACCGCTCGATCCGAGGGTGCTCGCCTGGACGGTGTTAACCGCGATCGTGACAACGCTGGCGTTCGGTCTCACACCCGCCGTTCGTGTCAGCGCGCTGCATCCATCGAGCGCGCTCGGGGTTGGCCACGCGCGAGTCGACTCCGTACCCAGGCAGTCGCGCATGCACCGGTTGCTCATCGTCGCGCAGGTGGCACTTTCGCTCGGCCTTCTCGCGACGGCGTGGCAGCTCGTGGCGACCGTGCGCGGACAGGCGGTTTCCAGCGGTGCGCCGGGCAATCAAGTGCTGCTTGCCCGTTTCAACCTGGAGCCGCTCAACCTCGCTCCCGCCGAAGCGGAAGCCTTCTATCAGGAACTCGCCGTTCGAACGGCGCGGCTGCCTGGCGTCGAAGCGGCCGGCATCGCACGCCACACGGCAGTGTGGACGTTTGGTCAAGGCGCAAGCCGTGCCGCGATCGTCGTGTGGCATCCGAACGATCGGCCAGATGAGGGGCGGACGACGATTGGCGGGTTCGCAGGTGGCGATCTGTTCGAGGCGGTTGGCCTGCGCGTCGTCGCTGGTCGAAGATTCACCGAAGCCGAGCAACGTCAATCGCGCTCCCAGGTTGCCATTGTGAATCAGACCTTCGCGGCTGGCATGAATGGGCCAGCGATCGGCAGCGTCCTCCGTGTCGCCCTTCGTGATCATGCCTTCGCATCGGCGATCGACGTTCGGATCGTCGGCATCATCGAACCCGCCCTCGAGCCCAGATATGAAGAAGGCCTGCCAGCAGCCAAGGTCTACCTGCCGGTGCCACTCGAACCAGAACCGGCGCTGACGCTTTACCTTCGCACGCACGGCGCCGCCGCTGCGCTCGCGCAACCGGTGCGCGAACTGGTCGGTCAGATCGCTCCACGCGTGCCGATCCTCGATATCGGATCGCTCGACGAGTTCAACGAGCGCTCCTTCAGCCAGCAGTTGTGGCTGGCGCGCGGCGCGGCGTTTCTGGGTGTCGTCGGTCTTCTGCTCGCGACCGCCGGTCTCTACGGCGTCGCCTCTTACGTCGTCGCTATGCGGTCGCGCGAGTTAGCGATCCGAATGGCGCTCGGCGCGAGACCGCAGGCGATTCTCACGATGATCCTGGGTTACTCGATGCGAATCGCGGCGGTCGGGCTGGTGGCCGGCATCGCGGCCGCCGCTGCAGCCAGCCGGATTATTCAGGCCGGCTACTACGGCATCCGCGGGATCGATCCGATCGCATTTGGCGGTGCGATGCTCCTGTTCGTGGCGGCGATGCTCCTGGCCAGCACCATTCCTGCGGTTCGCGCGTGCCGAGTGGATCCGGTCGAGAGTCTGAAGGATGCGTGAAAGAGGTCAGTTGACGGCACTGGGTACGTGATCTGCGTAACGACTCGGTTGAGCTACTATAGGGCTTTCCACGACACGCCACGGATTGCAGCCGGTCCAACCCGAACGCTTCGGTACCGTTCGCGCGATCGACTGGGGAGAGGACGTGAATCGTGGCGCCGCCAGTTCTGGCCGACGGCGTCGCGTTCCTTCGACAGTCCGCGACGCGGCGGATTCATGCCAGTACCTGACCCAGGTCGTTATGTCACTTGTGATCGCCGTCCTTATCGCTTCACTCGGACCCCGCGCTACCGCTTCCACATCGTCGAGTCATCCCTCCGCCATCGTCGCCCTCTCGAGCGCACCGTCGCAGCAATTGCCATCGCAATCGCCAACTTCCGGCACCGGCCGGATCGTAGTCACCATCGCCCTCGAAGGATTGCGGATCCCAGCCGTCGACGTCGAGTTACGCAGCGTCGATGGAAACATCGTGGTTGGCAAAACCACGAGCGATGCCGTCGGTCAGGTGACGTTTCCGGACGTGCGCCCAGGCCGTTACCTGGTCCACGCCACACGCGATGGCTTCGCGGACACAGACTCCACCCCGTTCGCGGTGAGCGCCGGAGAGGTCGAACAGGTGCTCATCGAGATGCGCCTGACGTTCGTGCGCGAAAGCGTTGATGTCGTCGTGCCGGCCAACTCGCCGACGGAAAGCCTGCAGCCGGTTGCCGTCAGCGACGTTCTGACCGGCGCAAAGATGGACATCGAGCCACTCGCCGGCGATGACTTCCAGTCACTGTTGACCGTCTTGCCCAGCATCATCCGCGGTCCCGAGGGCCGGCTGCGCGTCAAGGGTGGCTCGCCGACGACCGGTGCCCTTCAGATGAGCAGCGCAAGTCTGAACGATCCGTCGACGGGCGATTTCGATCTCGAGCTGCCGAGCGGCGCTGTGGAATCCGTCGAGGTGCTGTCGAATCCGTTCGCCGCGGAGTACGGGCGATTTTCGACGAGCGTGACCCAGGTGAGGACCAAGCGCGGAACCAACGACTGGATCATCAAGCCTGATAACCTCGTCCCCGGATTCGGCAAGGGCTTCGCCTTCGTCAACAAGTTCGAGCCGCGGCTCTCGATTGCCGGACCGATCAAGCGCGACAAGCTGTTGTTCGGGGAGTACCTGCAGTATCGATACGTGCGCACACCGGTCAAGAGCCTGCCGGGCGAACCGCAGCTCGGTCTCGACAGCTTCGACTCCTTCACTCGGCTCGACGCCGTGCTCTCATCGCGCCACGCCTTGACCGGCGGCGTCATCTATTTTCCGCGCAAGATCTCGAACGCGACGATGTCGACGTTCCGGCCGGAAGAAACCACGCCGAAATTCACTCAGAAAGGATTCTCGACCGGAGCGGTCGATCGACTCATCCTGTCGGGGCACACGGTGCTCGAGTCGACCGCGGCGATCCGGATCTTCGAGGTCGACGAGAAGACCAAAGGTGACTCGCCGATGACCTACACCCCGCAGGGCCAGAGCGGCAGCTTCTTCAATCGCCAGGAGCGTAACGTTCGAAGCCTCCAGGTCGTCGAGGCGCTGTCGTATTCGAAACAGTGGGCCGGCGAACACGTGTTCAAGGTCGGCGTCGATTTGCAGCACTCGCATTTCGACGGCGACAACTACAGCCAGCAGGTCGACGTTCGGCGGCTGGATGGCTCCCTGGCCGAGCGCACCACCTACTCGCCGCTCGTGAATCCTTCGATTGGCGGCACCGAGTTCGCGATGTTCGCGCAGGATCGCTGGCGTGTGAACGATCGGCTGGCCTTCGAGCTCGGTTTCCGATCGGACCGCGACGACATCGTCGAAACGGTCAACTACTCGCCCCGGGTCGGGGCGTCGGTCAGCCTGCTTCCGGAGGGACGCGGCATCCTCCGGGGTGGTTTTGGAAAGTTTGCCGAGCGCACGCCACTCACCGTCGGCGCGTTCACGCAGTACGACGTCCAGACAGTCACGCGCTTCGGCAATTTCGGCGTCCCGCAGGGCCCTCCGGTGACGTTCGCGCACGTCATCGATGGGACGCTCAAAACGCCGGAAAGCATCGTCCAGACGGTGGCCTGGGATCAACGTTTTGGACGCCTGTTCTTCTTCAAGACGGCCTATCTGCATCGCACTGGCTCCCACGCCTACGTCCTGGATCCGAATGCGTCGCTCGGGCAGCTCGCGCTCTCGGCCACCGGAGCCTCGAAGTACTGGGAGATCGAGACCACGGGCCGATATCTGGCCAGCGAACATCGCGATCTGACGGTGTCGTACGTGCACTCAAAGAGCACGCGCGACACGAACGACTACGATCAATTCTTTGGCAACTTCAGAAACCCGATCATCAGGGACAACGAGAATTTGCTGAGCCCGACCGACGTGCCCAATCGAATGATCGTACGCGGGAACATCGGCCTTCCAGGCAAATGGGTGTTCGTCCCGCTCTACGAGTGGCGGAGCGGCTTCCCATGGCGGACGGTGAACGAGCTACAGGATTTCATCGAACCGGGCAAGATTGGAGGCCGACTGCCCACCGTTTCCACGCTGGACTTCACACTCGCCCGGCCGTGGCACTACAAGAAGTACAGCTTCACTGGCGGCATCAAGATCTACAACGCGTTCAATACGGGCAACGAGCGCGATGTGCAGAACAACATCGCGTCGCCGGAGTTCGGCAAGTTCTACAACCCGATTCAGCGATCGATCGGCTTCGTCGTCTCGGGCAGCAAACCCTAAAAGATCGGGCTCTATGGGGTTCTGCCGGGTTCCACAGCATTCCGGTTCGGCATGCGTGCGCATGAGACCGAAGACCTGCAGCGGAACGATCGCCGATGGAACAACGATGTAACGTGACGTCGGTCTACTCAATGGGCTCGAGAGGAGTGGCGCTTCGACGGCGACCGGCGGCGCTCACCGCGCGCGAAATGATATCGCCTCAGGCGCCCCTGGCCGAACCGTTTGCTTCCGCCGCTCGGACGCAGGAACGAGCTGACGCCAACCCTGATCGAGCATGCGATATCGCCACTCGTCAGCGAGCGCGGAAGGCGACTTCGAGTAACTCTTGAGGGAACAACCGAATCAGCGTGCCGTTCTGTGAAGATCGGACCTACTTGCCTCCTGGCTTCTTTGCCCAGGGATTCTTCCCGGTTTCGTTGATATATCGCTCCCGCCCGATGTTATCGAGAAACGGCAGCGCCGCTTCGGCGACCTCCAGCGCTCGCTCACGCGGCACCACGACGACGCCATCGCCATCGGCGACCACGACGTCGCCCGGCCGGACGAGGACGCCGCCGAGCGTGACCGGACGGTTCACCGACTCGAGTTCGTTTCTCCCAGGCCGAATCCCGCGGGCGAGCCGCCGGAAATAGGTCGGGACCTTCTCAGCGATGATCTCGTCCGTGTCGGCAAGGCCGCCACTCGTGATCAGCCCGACCATGCCGAGCTTCTTCCAGCTCATGATGTTCGACGATCCAATGCTGCGCGACTCGCCGTCCTCCATCGCGTCGATCACGAGCACCGACCCTGGACTGAGGACCTTCATGAAGGCTTCAGACGTAATCGTGCTGTACCACTGACCGATCGTCTTGTTGTCCATTTTGGGCTCCCGCCTGTTCGTCGGCACGTAACGGGCGGTCACGGCGATACCAGCGATGCGATGCGTGAAGTGCTCGGTGTCCTTCCACAACGCGTGAATTTCGGGATTGACGAGCCCGATGTTCTGCAGCCCGACGACATCCATTCCGTCGGAAACGTCGGCGACGCGAAGGTACTTGTACTCGTCCAGCACCCGCTTGTTGTCCTCGGGCGAGTACTCCTTGTAAGGAATGAAGAGTTGGACCTTGTCAGGGATGGTCTTCTCGGACGGTTGCTGCGCGTGAACTGCGGACGACATCGCGGCGAACGTGACGAACAGACCGATCGTTTTTCGCGCGATCATGTGAGTCTCCTTGCCTGGGAGCGGGACGGCAGGCCGGAGCGATTGTACGTCGGAGTCACGTATTTCGATGGCAGTGCTGTCGCCAGTTCCGTTTCGGTCTGAGGTTCCGGGTCGGGTGATGCTACTCCTCTCGAAGCGCGGCGACCGGGCTGATGGTTGCTGCTCTCCGAGCTGGCACCCAGGCCGCCGCGAGCGCGACGGTCAACAACGCTGCAAGCGACAGCGCGGCGGTCAGCGGATCCAGTGGCTCCAGCCGGAAGAGCGTCGATCGCAGGCTTCGCCCAATCGCGTACGCACACGGCAGGCCGAGCAGGATGCCGATGAGCACGATCGACATCGAATCGCGGAGCACCAGGCTGATGACATCGATGGCCGAGGCTCCGAGAGCCATACGCACGCCAATCTCGTTCGTACGCCGCGCGATGAAATAGGCGAGCAGGCCGCCGAGGCCGATGGCCGCAAGCGTCAGCGCGACCAGGCCGAAGGCGGCAGAGACAAAGCTGAGCAACCGCTCGGTCCGAAGCTGGCGGTCGATCAGTCCCGCCTGCGTGTGAAACTCGGTGAGCGGAACGGTAGCATCAACCGCGGCAATCGTACGGCGAACGGTTTCGGCCATCGCGCTCGCGTCCATCGCTGTGCGAATCGCGAAGTGGACAGTTCCTCCGGGGTGATACGGCATGTAGAAGTTTGGAACTGCCGCGTCGCGCAGGCTGTTATAGCGACTGTTGGCGACCACTCCGACAATCTCGTACCGGCCAGGATCATTCGGTCCGATTCCGAAGCGGCGCCCCAGCGGGTTCGCGTCCGGGGAGAACTGCTTGACGAAGAGCTCGTCGACGACGACCGCCTCGCTGTCCGGATGGACATCGGCGGACCGTACCATCCGGCCGGCGAGCAGCGGAATCCCCATCGTCTCGAAGAACTGTTCGCCGACGGAGTTCAGGTTCGCGCCCACTCCAGGTTGATACGGACGCCCGGGAACGTTCAGCGACGCGTGGTTCCCTCCGCCAGCCAGCAACCGCGTCTGAACCGGGCTGACGCGCACGACGCCCGGGAGGTGTGCCAGTTCGGACGTCACGCGATCGACGTAGGTTTTGATCTGATCCGTGCGGTAGCCAGCACGCGACGGGCTCACCGAAGCGTAGGCGAGATTGTGCCGATCGAAGCCGATGTCGGTGGCTCGCAACTTTTCAAGCGAGCGTCCCAGGAGCCCGGCCGCGACGAGCGCTCCGAGACACAGCGCGATCTGGATGGAGACGAGCAGCCGCGGGAGGCGCGGGAGACCGCCCTTCACGGCTTTGGCCTGCGCCTTGAGCACGTCGTTGAGATCCCCGCGCGAGGCGCGCAGCGCCGGGATCAGGCCGAAGAGGACGGCGGTCAGAATTGAGAGCCCGGCAGTATACGCAAGCACACGTGGATCCAGACGGAGATCGAACGCGTTGCTGGCGTCGCGACCGTTTTCGAACAACTGATGAATGGCCAGGGCGAGCACGTTTCCAACCAGCAGGCCGCCGGTGCCTCCCAGCAGGGCGAGCAGAGCACTCTCGAGCAGGTGCTGTCGCAGCAGCCGCGATCGCGCCGCACCGAGCGCGAGTCGGACCGCGGACTCGCGCTGCCTGCCGACGGCGCGCGACAGCAGCAGGTTCGCCACGTTGACGCACACGATCAACAGCACGACACCGACCAGCCGCATCAGAATCCAGAGCGCGTCGGCCTCTTGGGAATTCAATCCGTCGACGCCGTGGCGGCCCGGTCGCATCGACAACTCCGGTATATCGGCAGACGTGACATGGCTGCCATCGGGAACCGCGTGCGAGCGGAAGCGAGCCGCGAGCTCTGTCGTTGCCGCAGCCTCTGAGGATTCGGGCGGCAGTCGCGCGATCAGACGGACCCACCAATTCTTGTCGTCCTCACCCCGCGGCTCGCCGGGATTCGAGTTGGTCTGGAACGCAACCTTCGCGGCCAACGGCGCAAACACGTCGGGCCATTCACCGGCTCTCATTCCGAAGAACCGCGGCGGCGCCACGCCGACAATGCGAGCGGCCACGGTGTTGACGCGGACGGCGCCGTCGAGCACGTCGGATCGCTCTGCCAATTGGTTGATCCAAAAGCGGTGGCTCACGACGACTACCGGTTCACCACCGACGCGATCATCGTCGTCGCGAAATGGCCGGCCGTACACCGGCGGCGCGCCAAGCGCCTGGAAGAAGTTGGCGCTGACGTACTGCACCCTGACCTGCTCGGCCGGACGGCCATCCGCAGCGATCGCGACCGCATCCGTCTCCGCACCAAATCCAATCAACGGCCGATTTGCAGGCTGTTCGCCGGCAAGGCGCCGGTACACGTAGGCCGGAATTGCGGCGCTCTGATAGCGGCCACCGCCGATCGGTCGGAACTCGCCGTTGACGTTGTCGGCCCCGGGCGGGAACGCGTGGCTCGTCCAGATCACCAGTCGCAGGGAATCCGGATCGGTGACCGGGAGAGGCCGCACGAGCGCGGCATCAACAAGGCTGAAGATGGCCGTGTTTGCGCCGATGCCGATCGCCAGCGACAACACGACGGCAATCGAGAGGCCCGGTGTACGGCGAAGCTGCCGCAAGCCGAAGCGGATATCGCGCAGCACCGAGTCGAGCCACTCGAGGATTCCCGCCTCCCGGATCTCCTCGTGGATGCGTGCGACGTTGCCGAGGCGAAGGCGGGCCTCGCGACGGCTGCGTCCATCGGCCACGTCCATATCGAGATGAAACTGCAGTTCCGTCTCGATGTCGGCATCATGACGTCCAGTGCGGAACGTTCGGACCAGCCTCGACCACATCCCCACGACGTACCTCCGTTCAGGTTGCGCGAAGTATGCGGGCAACCGCCGACGCGACCGCCTGCCAGCGTTTGCCGTCGGCGTCGAGTTTGCGGCGGCCCTTCGCGGTGATGGCGTAGACGCGCGCCCGGCGGCCAGCGTCGGTCAGCTGCCAGCCGGCGCTGATCAGACCTGCTTCCGTCATCCGGTG
The DNA here is from genome assembly GCA_046732715.1 of Acidobacteriota bacterium. Classification (GTDB taxonomy): domain Bacteria; phylum Acidobacteriota; class Vicinamibacteria; order Vicinamibacterales; family 2-12-FULL-66-21; genus JALZOC01. The sequence continues at coordinate 8,536 of JBKPNQ010000262.1, forward strand.
AAGCGCTGGATACAGCGATCCCGCCTCGACACGAAGCACATCGTCTGACGCCTGCTGGATATAAGACGCAATCGCGAACCCATGGTTGGGACCGCGGCGGAGACTTTTCAGCACCAGCAGCTCGAGCGCTCCCTGAAGTTCGGCTTTCGGCATGCTCAGACATCTACTATAGACGTCTATACAATACGACGCAACACAGCTAGTTCTATAGGGTCCGGCAGGGTTCTACGAGGTTCGTTCCAGCGGAGTTCTGCCGGGTTCTGGCAGAATCCGGTGAGCCCTTCGAAAAGTTTTACCTGGCTGACGCACGGCCGTCATGCCGGTCGCGCATCATGGCCGCATGTCCTACACGGTTACGCTGTGGTGCGGCTGCAGGGTCTACGTGTCGTGCAACCCGGCCACCGGCATCGCGCATGCGCGCATCGTCGAAGCGCGTGGCGCCGTGTGTCCGGTCAGACGGCACGAGGTGGGCGCGCGTTTGTGGCTATGGGAGTTTCTGCCCGAGCCGAGCGGGCAGGTCGAGATCCCGCGTGGCGAGACGCACACCCGGCCAGAACGCTGATTCGGCGGACAATTTCGCACGGCCTCCAGGAACCATCCAGAGTTCCAGTTGATCTGACTGGTGCGCATCCGCCGCGCAACCGCGGCGTGACTCGAGCACAATTGTTGCGCTGAAGAAACACACCTGTGTTGCACTGAAGAAACACACCTGCGCAGCGACGTCACCCCGGAACAACAGACTCGAAGGGCGGAGAGCTGTTGATATGCCGAAATTGATTGGGTCGCCGGCTGACTCCGTCGTGATCCCTGCCAACGCGGCTGACTGCATTGCAAACGGCAGGCGAACGCCGGCGCCGGGGCGCGCGGAATCTGGCCCTGTCAGTGACGCGACCACGTCAACAACCCGCCACGGCTCGTGACGTGACGTCAGCGGCCTGAATGCTGACGCCATTTACGCGCAAACGAGCCCTTTTCAACCCAGGATCGCGCTTGAGCACGGGATCGACAGCCTGAGCGAAGTTTCCTTTCCGATTCCCGCGCCGCCTTGCTCGAGACGACCGCCGGAGCCGCCTGGTTGTCAGACATTCCGGTACGTCTTCGACCCCCTGTCAATGATCGCAGGCCTCACCGACAGATCGACTTGGCTGCCAGCTCGCCGCGTACGATTCGCAGTCTTCGGGGAAGCCGCAGGCCCGCAACCATACACAGACATCAGGTCACGGTCGATAACCCTGATGGACAAGCGTGGTTCAAGCCCAGCAGTACAGGGAATCGGGCGGCCTAGCACTAATAGATCTGTCGCCGGCGTCAAAAGCCGATGTCGGCAATGTTAAAACTGTGCAATACTTGGCGCCGATACGATAGGTCGATCTAGGCGCACCCAGGGGTTTCACACCCGAATCACAGGAGCTGCACCGATGCGTGCTCGTATCTTGATCGTCGACGACGACCAGGTTTATCTGGCAGGCATGAAGGAGCTGCTGGAAGACGCCGGATACGAAGTGTTCCTCGCCGGGAGTTTCGAGGAAGGCAAGCACGTGCTGCGTGACCGCGCGCCGCATCTGCTGATTGTCGACGTGCGGCTCGGCGCGTTCAACGGCTTGCAGTTGCTTTCCACCGGCCAGGTGCAGATCCCCGCGATTGTCGTCACCGGCTTCGACGACACCGTCCTGCGTGCCGACGCGAATGTGTTCGGCGCCAGCTACGTTGTGAAGCCGATTTCACCCGCTGCCCTCCTCGCGCTGATCGATCGCAAGCTTGCCGTTTCTGAATCCGTCGGAACCGGTGAATCGGATCCGCTCCTGGTGCGCGATACCTCGGCTGAATTGCCGTAGCCGTCGATCTCGCATTCTCTCTCCTCAAACCGCACTCGCGAAGCACTCAATCGGAACTTTGTTCCCGGATCGATGGGCAACAGCCATTGACGGTCGCGGATCAAGGGTGCTCGCCGATAAAACTTGTGCCGATACGACGAACGAGCGGCTGGCGGTAAACACTCACTTCAGGAATCCGCTGCGCACGGTCACGGCGGAACTCAACTCATCGTTCAACGGATCGTCAAGCGCCAGGAGATAGCGGAGCTCTGGCGTCAACGCCGCCTGCACTTCCGGTCTGAGCAATCGTTTCTGATACTGCTGCTGCGGCTTGTCGCGCCGGCAGTAGAACGCGTGCATCGCCAGCCGCGGCGATGCGGACCGATTCGCCGTGCCTCCGTGCCACATATGCGCGTTCATCACGACGATGCTGCCAGCCGGAGCGATGAGAAAGACGTCCTGCGAATGCGGCGCGAGTGGATCGTCGAGCACGTCCTGCGGTCTGGTCCCCCACCGATGCGATCCAGGAATCATGCGAGTGGGACCGTTGTCGCTCGTGAAGTCATCGAGCAACCAGACGGTGTTGCAGACCCAATAGCCCTGTTCGTCCGGAATCGCACCCATATCGACATGAAGCGGTTGCCCGACATCGGTATGTGGATCGGCAGATCGCGCGTTCACGCTGCTGAGCTTGCAGTCGCCGCCAAGCACGTGCTTCACAAGCGCAACCACGTCGGGCAACGCGATCGCCTCGCGGAACACCTCTCCCTTGTCGACGAGGTTGGCGAGCCGATGCGCATGTTCCTCTGTCCGGAACTCGTGGCCGGCGCGCTCCCCTTCTTCGTCGAATAACTCCAGGATTCGCGTCCGCAATCTGTGGAGAAGCCCCTCGCTCATTTGGGATTCGAGGACGACGTAACCGTCTTCGTCAAGCTGGCGTGTGCGCTGGTGATAATCGGTCATGGCTCGTCCGCTCAGTATGAACCCGCTGCAGCGGCCAGGGATGAACTTTCAGGGCCGACCTCATTGCCAGCATAATGTGCGGACCGATGCCGAAATCCCTAGGCCGACGCCGCTTTCTCGGGTCGATCGGGCTGGCAGCCGCCGCTGCCGGATGCCGAACGCGGCAGGACAGCGGCTCGATCGTTCTGCGCCTTTCGCATTCGATGTCCACCGGTCGTACAGCGTTACATGTCTTCGGCGATACCTTTCGCGCGCTCGCCGAACAGGCCACCGGTGGGGCCGTCACGATACGCGTCTTCCCAAGCGGGACGCTCGGGCAAGAACGCGAAGTCGTCCAGCAGGTCCAGGAAGGGCTCGTCGACTTCATGGTATCGGGTACCGCGATCTGGGGCAGCGTTGCCCCGAAGCTTCAGGTCTTCGACTTTCCGTTTCTCTGGCGCGACTGGGATCACGTGCACCGAATCGTCGATCACCATGTTGGCCACGACGCGGCCGACTACCTCGAGGCGACGGTGCGGATGCGGCCACTCGCGTGGGGCGATTCATTCGGGTTTCGTCAGGTCGTCACGCGGTCGCGTGATGTGACGGAGCCGGGACAGCTTTCGGGGCTCAAGCTTCGAACCATTCAGTCGCCAATTTACGTCAAGGCCATCGAGCTGATGGGCGCCAGCCCGACGCCGATGGCCTTCGGCGAGGTTTACACGTCGCTGCAAACCGGCGTCATCGACGGCTACGAGCACGATGCCAGCACCACTGTCCAACAGCGCTTCTACGAAGTCGCGCACCACATGGCGCAGACCCGGCACATTGCCGGCGTTCTTGGATTGTTTGCCTCGTCGCGGAGTCTGACCCGGCTGCCGAGCGACGTGCGCGCGGCGCTTGAACGGGCGGCGCGCGAGGCATCGGCTGCACAACGCGCGGTGGGTCCGCGCGAGGATGGGGCAGCGACGGCCGAACTGGCGAAACTTGGAATGTCGATCCGCGAGATCGATGCGCGTGCGTTTCGCGAACCTGCCGCGCGATTGTGGGAGCGGGAGGCGCGAGCGCTGGACGCGCGTTCATGGCTCGACGCCATTCGCGCATGACCACCGACGTCGTGCTCGAACCGCCAGCGAACGCTGCGTGGGAAGACCGGGCCTTGCAATGGTCAATCGCGACGCTTGTCGTCGCGCAGGCGACGGTCGTCGGACTCCAGGTGATCGGACGCCACATTTTTCGCCAGCCCATTCCGTGGACCGAGGAAATCGCGCGGCTGCTGCTCGCCTGGCTGATGTGCATCGGCGGCGTGTCGGCGTTGCGGCACGCGCAGCACCCGCGCGTCACCGCGCTGTTGCGCGTCCTTCCTGAGCTGCGGCGAGCGGCCGTCGAGCGTGGACTGCAACTCGTGCTGCTCGCATTCTTCCTCACCCTGGTTGTTCCTGCATGGCACCTGACGCTGGCGAGTGTGGGCGAGCGGCTGCCAGCAAGCGGCCTCTCCGGCGCGGCGATCTCGGGCGTGCTGCCGGCGGCGCTGCTCATGATGTCAGCCGTGATCGTGCAGCAGCTTCGCCGCGACGGCTTCACCGTCTGGCAGGATCGAGCGTCCTTGCTGTGGTCGCTCGGCGCCGCAGGCCTGGCGATCGCTTCGGTGCTGGTCCCTCTGCTGGCAGGGGCGGCGCCACTCGTCGTCTTGATCATCGGCTTTCTGATCACTGCCGCACTTGGTGTGCCTCTGGCGTTCACGCTGGCACTGACGTCGCTCACCTACCTCGTTGGCATCGGCGGAGTCAGCCTTCTCATTCTGCCGATCAAGATTCTCGGGGGCGTCGACTCATTCGTCCTGCTCGCGATCCCGCTGTTCATCGTCGCCGGTGTTCTCATGGAAGCGGGTGGCATCTCGGAGCGTACGGTTGACTTCGCGATGGCGATCGTCGGCCGGGTGCGTGGCGGGCTGGCGATGGTGGCGGTCGTGGCCGAAATCCTGTTCTCGGGAATCTCGGGATCGACGACCGCAGACGTCTCCGCGATCAGCTCGCTGCTCGTGCCGTCGATGCGACGCGCCGGCTATTCCGGTTCTGAATCCGTCAGTATCGTCGCGGCAGCCTCGGCCATGGGAATTCTGGTGCCGCCGTGCCTGACGATGGTGGTGCTCGGATCGCTTGTGAACCTGTCGATCGTGACGCTTTTTCTCGCTGGCTTCCTGCCCGCCTTCGTCCTCGCGATAGCACTGCTCGTCCTCATTGCGGTGCGTGCTCGGCGCCAGAACTGGCCGGTGAGCGCAAAGCTGACGCGGGTCGACGTGTGGCGTGCTGCGCGCCGGGCGGTGGTGCCAACCGGACTGCCGATCTTGCTGTTCGGGGGGATTTTCTCCGGCCTCACCACCGTCACCGAGGCGGCGCTGCTCGCGGTTGTCTACGCGCTCGTCGCGGGAATCGGGATGGGCGGCATCAAGCGCGATGAAGTTGTCGGTCAATTCGCCCAGAGCGGCGTCGTCACGTCGACGACGCTGTGGGTGCTGGCCGCCGCGTCGGCGTTCGCCTGGATTCTGGTGCGTGAGTGGGTGCCGCAGACGCTTGGCGAATGGATTCGCGGCGCCGGCGGCGGACGCGTGGAGTTCCTGACGCTGTCGATTGCGCTGTTCGTCATCGTCGGCGCGCTGCTCGAAGGCCTTCCGGCCCTGCTGATCTTCGGCCCGATTCTCTTTCCCATCGGCCGATCGATCGGCGTCGATCCCGTGCACTACGGCATCGTCGTCATTGCGGCAATGGGGGTCGCGTTCTTTCTTCCGCCGGTCGGCGTCGGCCTGACCATCGCCGCCGGCATCGGTCGCGTTGATATCGACACCGTGAGCCGATCGTTTCTTCCCTACCTGATCGCGCTCCTGATCGGTCTGGGATTGGTTGCAGCATTTCCGGCGATAACGCTCGTCCTCCCAAGGCTGCTCCTAGGCTACAAAGGATGAGTTTGGTTCTAAGGGGAAGTCGGGGGTCAGACCGGGGTCAGACTGGGGTCAGACTGGGGTCAGACCGGGGTCAGACCGGGGTCAGACTGGGGTCAGACCCCTTCGCAGTTTCTGCATAGGAATTTCGCGCGAGCGTGCGCGAAAACTGCCGGCTCCCTGGTCGCGACATGGCGCCCTGTAGTCCGCCCGACGAAAGCTACGGTTGGGCTTAGACACGATTGGATGCAGACTCGCCACTCGTTCTGCTAGACTGTCGGCGCTTAAGCGGAGGTGGAGGTAACTATGCGAAAGACCCTGGCATGTGTCGCGGCAATCGCTCTGCTCACGGCCCCCGGGCTCATGGCAGATACGTACAAGGGCCGGATCAGCGATGCGATGTGCAAAGCGATGCACAAAGATGGCGAGCACGGATCGAAGAAGATGACCGATCGAGAATGCGTCGAAGGCTGCGTCAAGGGTGGTGAAAAGTACGTGTTCGTTGGCGAAGGGGACAAGGTCTACAACATCGCCAACCAGGACCTGGCCGCGCTGAAGACCCATGCCGGTCATGACGTGGAAATCACCGGCACCATGAAGGGGGACACGGTCACGATCGAAAAGATCACGATGCCCGCCAAGAGCAAGTAGCGACCTCTGCTTCACCGCCCGGGCTTGCCATCCGGACATTCGCCCGGGCGGATTCTCTTCCTTCCCATCGTCTCAACTCCACGGCCGATCGTTGCTTCTGACGGTGTCCCACTCGGGCGTGGGATCGAAATAGCCAGACTTCGGCCGGAGATGCTGTTTCACGACCTCTTCGTTGAGCTCGACGCCGAGTCCAGGTGAATTCGGAACGATGGCAAATCCCTTCTCGACCAGCGGCTGACCACCTGTCGTGCGTACCAGGCTTTCCCACCACGCAACATCCAGCGAGTGATGCTCCAACGCGATGAAATTTTCGGTGGCGGCTGCGCAATGAACGTTCGCCATGAACGACACCGGCGTCCCGGCAAAGTGCATCGCCATCGCGACGCCGTTCTCCATCGCGTAGTCACCGATCTTCTTGGTCTCCATCAACCCACCTGAGCTCGCGAGATCCGGATGGATCATGTCGACAGCACCCATCTCGATGAGCTTCATGAAGGGTTCTTTCAGGTAGATGTCTTCGCCGGTCAATATCGGCACGGTGGTCGAGTCCTTGATCTGCTTGAGCAGCTCGCCGAACTGCCACGGCACCATGTCTTCCATCCACGCGAGGTTCCACTTCTCCATCGCGCGCGCCAGCTTGATGCAGCTGTTCACGCTGATGTGACCGTAGTGATCGGTCGACAGCGGGATTTCCATCCCGATGACCTGACGGATCTGGCCGACCCAGTCCGACAGCCACGCGATTCCCTTGTCGGTGATCTCGATGCCGGTGAACGGATGCATGACCCGCTCGCCGCCGCCGATGTTCGTGCCCATCGGCATCGACAACGCGCCGGGCACGTCCTTGAGCAAGCCGATGCCGAAATCCTGTTTCAGGAACGTGATGCCCTTGTCGATGCGGGCCTTGAGCAGCTGCCCCTGCTCCTGAGGCGTGTCGCGTTCGGTCGTATCGGCATAGAGCCGGACGCGATCGCGAAATTGGCCGCCGAGCATCTGCCAGCAAGGCACGCCCCACGCCTTGCCAGCCAAATCCATCATCGCCATCTCGATGCCGCAGACGCCGCCGGCCTGCCGGGCAGGCGCGCCGAATTGTTTGACTTTTCGAAAGATCTTATCGACGTTGCAGGGGTTCTCGCCGAGGATCCGCGCCTTGAGCATGAGGGCGTACGTCTCGCTCGCGCCGTCACGAACCTCGCCCCATCCGACGAGCCCCTGATTCGTGTCGATGCGAATCAACGGACACGTCATCGGCGCATTGACGACAACGGCGATTCGGAGGTCGGTGATCTTGAGAGCCGACGGCTCTGAGGCGCGCTTGACGTTCGCCTGGATGAAGTTCGCGTCAGCATCCGCGGCTGCGCGGCCCGTCATCGTCAGTGCGCCGGCGGCGCTGACCCCAAGGGTTTTGAAGAAGGATCGGCGGTCCACGCCGCTGGGGCCATCGGTCAGCAACGATTGAATGGCAGGCTTCATTGGGAAGGCTCCATTGAACTGGCTGCATTCTTAGTTTTGCGCTGGGGCCTCACCCCCAAGCGCAGCTCGCTCACTCGCGCCGCTTGTCGATACGACTTTCTGCCGCAGCAACGCCGAGTGAAGGACGTACGCAGAAACTGCCAAGTGGTCTGACCCCGGTCTGACCCCGGTCTGACCCCGGCGCGCGAGCCGCGAACGGCGAACCGGGAAGATCAGAAATTCACCTTGAACGAGAACTGCATGGACCGGTTGTCGACGATCGTCGACGTAATCCGTCCCGCCGTCGGCGAATCGAAATTCTGATTCGGGAAACCGAAGCCCGGGTGGTTGAACAGGTTGAACGCGTCCCATCGGAACTCGAAGTTGCTGCGCCCGACGAGCGTAAAGCGTTTCGAGAGCGACGTATCCAAGTTGACGTGTCCGGGCGCGTAGAGAATGCCCCTGCCGGTATTCCCGTAGGTGTTGGCGGCCGGCGCTTTGAAGTCGGCCGGGTTGTACCACTTGTCCACCGTCGGGTGGTCGAGTTCGCCCGACCCGATGCGGTCCGGCCAGCTCGTCGCGCCGTTGTTGACGCCGTTCTGCATGAAGACGGTAAACGGCCGCCCGGTCGTCATCGTACCGATGCCGGACAGCTGCCACCCGCCGACAACCGCGCCGAGCACGCCCGAGTCGTTCATCCACCGCCGACCGGGCCCCCACGGCATTTCCCAGACCCCGCTGATGACCGCCCGATGACGCACATCAAAGCCGGACGGCCCATGGCCAGCGGCCAGGTTCGTGACGGTTTGAGGATTGCCAACCGCTCCACCGCCGCTCGCCGCCGATCCGCCATAGTCGAGCGACTTGCCGTAGGTGTAGCTAACCAGGAACTGAAGGCCGCCGCTGAACCGCTGCGTCACCTTCAGCTGTCCGCTGTGATACGTCGACTGATTGCGCGGATCGCACTGCACCATGTTGCTCAAGTTGTTCAGTGGCTGAATCAACCGACGTGACTGCTGCGAATCGGTCCCTGGCTGCAATTCGTTGGGGTTGTAGCAGAGCACCAGGTGTTTGCCCGCACTGCCAGCGTAGGTGAGCTCGACCGCCATCGCGGAGAGCACGCGGCGCTCGATGCCGAGATGCCACTGCTCGGCATACGGGGTTTCGTTCTCGAACGAGTGTCCGAGCACGCGTGGGTTTGCCGCCTGGAGCTCGGCCGTCGTGCGCGGCTTCACCTGCACGATCGGCGGAAATGGATCGTCGATGGTGCGAATGGTCGAGAAGTCGGCGGTGTTGGTCGGAAAGCTCACGTTCTGCGAAATCGTGTACGGCACCTGCTGGCCGATCATGTTCGACGCCGACGGCTGCTCTGGGAAGTAGGTGATGCCAAAGCCGCTTCGAAGAATCGTGCTGCCGTTGCCGAACAGGTCGTAGGTCAGCCCGAGACGTGGCGCAAGGCCCCGTTGCGTTTTCTTGTTCACCGACAGACTGGCACCGTCCTCTCCTGCATAGATCAGCCGCAGGTTGACCGGATCGAAATTCACTATCTTGTTGTCCTCTTCGGTTTCGGCGCCGAAGATCTCGTAGCGCAGTCCTGCATTGATCGTGAATCGGGGGCTGGCCTTGAAGTCGTCCTGGATGAACAAACCGTGCTCCTGGGTTCGAAGCGTGTAGGGCTCGAGCAGGAAACCGCGCGCGGCGTTGTTGATGTAGCCGGTGAGCAGCGACGCGAGGCCAGAGCCGCCGCTATTGGTCACCGGGTTGTTCGTATAGTTCCGCACGAAGTTGATCGTGCCGCGCGTGTCCGTATTCGTGAACGGTGAGGGATACCGATCGACCAGCCGGTATCCGGTCTTCAGTTGATGCCGTCCCTTCAACCACACGAGCGAATCTTCGATCTGCCAATGGAACTGCTTCGGGTTGACCGGCAGAAACGCCGGGCCGCCCGAGATGCCGGTCATGTCGGGCACGTTGATGTTAGGAAGACCGGTAGTGAACTCGGTCACGTTGATACCGCGAATACCGAGGGACTCGGCTGCATGCGTGCCGAAGTCCGATTGAAACGTGAACGGCACCGTCTTCGCGTACCCGGTGCGCAGTTCGTTGACCAGGGTCGGAGAGATGACCCTCGCGTAGTTGAATGCGGCGCCGTGCGTGGTCAGTCGCGTGTTCTGGATGCCAGCCACGAAAGGACCCAGATCGAAGCGTGACGCCGCTTCGGCCGGTGTCGGGAGACAACACGCGGCCTGGCCCTGCGGCGCATCGAGCTTGAATTTTCCCCAGTTGAACCTCACATAGAAGGAATCCTTATCTGAGACTCGATGATCGACGCGGCCGGAGAACACGTTGTCGGTCACGTCGCGATTGACGGTCGACGTGTAGTTGTTGAAATTCCCGGGACCGTTCGGCAGCGGGTAGATGCTCGCGACGTTGCGGCCGACCGGATTGATCCGATTCTGAGGAATGACGTTGCCGGGGTACTGATCGCGCAGGAACTGTGCGTTGGTGGCACTGACCGGCTTGGTCGAATCGAAGTCAGGATTCGGGCGCGTCGTGAGCGGATCGTAGACGAGGATCAGGTTGCCACTGGTGTCGCGAAAATCGCTGAAGTCACCGGTACGGGTCTGCGCCGTCGGCACGGTGTTGACGAAGACCTGGCCGCGCTTCTCCTTCAGCCCCGCGTAGTCGGTGAAGAAGAAGGTCCGACTGTGTCCGTCGTAGATGCCGGGGATGACGAGCGCGCCGCCGACGGCGCCACCAAACTGATGGCGATCGAGCGGCGGGATCGGATCCTTCTGTAACCCGCCGCCGGCGAGCGGAACTTTGCGCACGAAGAAATTCCGCGCGTCGAACGCGTCGTTGCGCAAGTACTCGAACATCGTGCCGTGAAGCATGTTGCTCCCGGACTTGGTCGCCACCGACACGACGCCCGCGCCGCGACCGAACTCGGCGGAAAAGACGCCCGAGAGCACCTTGAACTCGCGAACCTGCTCCACCGAAGGCGCGATGATGACGGTGTTGAAGGTGTACTCATTGTTGTCGATGCCATCGATGAGCCACGCATTGGCGTTGGCCTGATGCCCGAGCGCGTTGAAGTTCGACGCGCCCCGCGGGTTGAAGGTGCTCGCCCCCGAGAGGTTCTCGCCCGCCTGACCAGGGGTAATCCCCGGCGTCAGGTAGACAAGCGTTGCGAAGTTTCGTCCGTTCAGCGGCAGCTCTTTGATCGCGCGCTCTTCGATAACCGTGCCGACTTCCGACGAGTCGGTCCGGAGCAGCGGCGCCGAGGCGACGACGGTGGTCGTCTCCTCCAAACGCCCGACTTCAAGCGTCGCGTCGACGCGTGCGCGCTGATTGACCTGAAGGATCACGCCATCGCGCACCCATTTCTTGAAACCGGACACGTTGATCTCAATCCGGTAGGTGCCCGGCGTCAGGAACGGCGCCGTGTAGCTACCGCTAGCGTCGGTCACGACCGTATCGGCGGTTCCGCGGTTGACTTCGTGGATGACGACGCTGGCGCCGGGAACGACGCCGTTGGAGTCGGCGACGGTTCCGACAATCGTGCCGGTCGTCACCTGCGCGGCAATCGGTGCAATCCAGACGGACGCACTGACCGCGGACAACACTGCTGCGAAGACGTGTCGCTTCATCATTATTGGCTGCTCCTCCCCTTGAACCAGCCGAGACTTCGCTGCCTGCCGACCAGATGAGTCGATCGAGACATCGTTCTTGCGGGGAGCCTGCCACCAGACGAAGGCGAAAGTCAATCATTCACTCGAGGGGTCAGAAATCAGGAGAGCTCGCGCACGCGGATGTTTTTGAATTCGACCGGGGACCCTTCCGCTTCGAGACAGAGATAGCCGCTACGCGGGTCGGCACCACTCCCACCTGACACTTCCTCGCCGTTGACCCACAACCGTATCTCGCCGTTGATGCCGCGGACGTAGTAGTGGTTCCACTCGCCCACGCCCCGGCTCAGCTCTTTCCGGGGAAAGCTGCGCGAGCCATTTGGCGAGACCGGGGCGAACGGCTTCAGTTTCGACTTGCCGACCGCGAACACGTCGCCGTGCGTCGTAAACCAATCACCTTTTCGCCCGGAGGATTTTTCGTACTGCTCGCGAAACGCATGATCGAGCATCTGGATTTCGATGCCGAACTGCGGCAGCACGCCGGGTTTCAGCTGCGCCAGCGCCTGATCCGGCACCCAGGCGAACACACCAGAGTTTCCCGCCGGCTTGAGGTGCCGCCATTCGATCACGAGCTCGAAGTTTGTAAAGATCTGCCGCGTCCGCAGAACACCGATCGGCACCCCGGTACTCGCGAGCACATCTCCTTTCCACGTCCACGTATCCTGGTTGCCGTTCACACCGGCGAAATCAGTTTCGGCAAGCGTTTTCCAATCCGGACCTGTCCCATCGATGAACGCCCGAGTACCCGCCGCGCTGGACTGCGCGGCGCCGCCGTGAATTGACGGGCTCATCAATGTCGCGAGACATGCCCCGATCAGCAGCACGCGAGTCGTCGTGGTCATCGCAGACGTCCTTATCTTTCTCTTCGCTTCGCCATCGCCGTGCGGACGACGTGAAGGGGGTGGCAAATACCCAAGTTTCATCCACGGTAACTGCGTTACCGCGCGCGTAACCCGCCGAGCTTCAAGCGCCGGATGATTTGTTCGCGATCTGGATGCCCCGGCGCCGGCAGCGGATTTGCCGCGCCACCGCGGATAACTCTCCTCCACGCTCTTCAGACAAGGAGGCATATGAACTCTACCGCAAGAACGATACATCTCGACCGCTTCATCGCAACTGCCGCGTTCGCACTTTGCGCTCTTGGGTACGCCTCGGCACCCGCCGATGCGCAACCAGCTCCACCCACTCCGCCATCGGTCATCGATCCCCGACTGGCGGTGCGAACTGCCGCGTCCGGCCTGACGACGCCGGTCAGCCTCGCTTTTCTCGGCGCTAACGACATGCTCGTCCTCGAAAAGAACACGGGCAAGGTCCAGCACCTCGTCAACGGCTCCATCGTCGGGACCGCGATCGATCTGGCCGTGAACAACAACTCGGAACGCGGTCTGCTCGGCATTGCGTTGCACCCGAATTTCCCGACGACACCCTTCGTTTATCTGTACTGGACCTGCCGAACGCTGACGACACCGGCAACCCCGTTCCGGCCTGATGTGCCGGAGCAGTGCGACGACAGTCAGATGCTGGGTGCGGACACCGGCGTGACGCTTCAGGTGCCGCTGCGTGGCAATCGAGTCGATCGATTCAGTTGGAACGGAACATCGCTCACCTACGATCGCAACTTGATCATGCTTCATGCCTTCCAGGCTGACGGCGCCGAGCCGCCAGTGCAGGGAGACGCTGCGCAGGGTCCCGCCGGCAATCACAACGGCGGGGTGATTCGATTCGGCGCTGACGGGAAGCTCTACATCATCATCGGCGACAACGGCCGGCGCGGTTGGCTGCAGAACCTGGCCAACGGGCCGACGCCACCGACAGACGACGATCAGTTTGGCGGACCAGAACCGGACAACGCACATCTCACCGGCGTGATCCTCAGGCTCAACGATGACGGCACGGTCCCGACCGACAATCCCTTCTTCAAGGCCGGCGCGTCGATGCCGGGAGAGGTCGGCGGGAACGTGCAGAAGATTTTCGCCTATGGAATCCGCAACAGCTTCGGTATGGCGGTCGATCCGAAATCGAATGCTCTGTGGATTCAGGTCAACGGCGATGACAGCTTTGACGAGATCGAGCGAATCGAGGCGGGAGAGAACTCGGGATGGGTCCAGATCATAGGCCCGGCCGACCGGATCGCCCAGTTCAAGGGCATCGAAACGACGCTCGGCCAGAATCCGAGCTTGCAACAGCTCCGGTGGCCGCCTGCGAACCTCGCCGACACGCCGGAGGAAGCGTTATCGCGGTTGTTCATGCTGCCCGGCGCGCATTACAGCGATCCGGAATTCAGCTGGCGCTTCGCGGTGGCGCCTGGCGGCATCGGCTTCCTCACCGGGCCCGCGCTTGGTCCGCAGTATGACGGTGACCTGTTCGTCGGCGCCGCGCGGACGACTCTCGAAGGCGGCTACTTGTTCCACTTCAACATCAGCGGCAATCGCCAGAAGATCGGTGTCGACGACCCGCGCCTCGACGATCGCGTAGCTGACAACACCGCGAAGTTCGATATCACCGAAAGCGAGAGCCTGCTCTTCGGACGCAACTTCGGCGTCGGCACGGACGTGCAGACGGGACCGAACGGCAATCTCTACGTCGTGTCGCTGGACCGCGGGGTGGTTTACGAGGTGTTCATCAAGTAGAGGCTCACGATCAGGTTCTACAAGGTTCTGCAAGGAACCCTGCCGAACCCACCCTCAGGCGAGCATCTTTTCGACGACTTCGCCGTGCACATCGGTGAGGCGGAAATCGCGCCCCTGGAACCGGTAGGTCAACTTTTTGTGATCGATGCCGAGGGTGTGCAGGATCGTTGCCTGCAGATCGTACACGCTCACCGGATCGGACACGATGTTGTAACTGAAGTCGTCGGTTTCTCCGATGACGGCGCCCCGCTTCATGCCTCCGCCCGCAACCCACATGCAGAAGTTCCGCGGGTGATGATCGCGGCCGTAGTTCGCGTCAGTGATCTTGCCCTGGCTGAATACGGTCCGGCCGAACTCGCCACCCCAGACAACGAGTGTGTCGTCCAGCAGCCCGCGCTGCTTCAGGTCGGTGATGAGCGCGGCGGTCGGCTGATCGGTCCCCTTGCACTGCAAGGCCAAATCGCGCGGTAGATCTTTGTGCTGATCCCAACCTCGATGGTACAGCTGGATGAAGCGGACGTTGCGTTCCGCCAGCCGCCTCGCGAGCAGGCAGTTCGCGGCATAAGTCCCGGGCTTTCTTGATTCCGGACCATACATCTCGAACACGGAATCCGGTTCCTTCGACAGATCCATCAAATCGGGCACCGAGGTCTGCATCCGATAGGCCATCTCGTACTGGCTGATGCGTGTCTCGATCTCCGGATCGCCGTAGGTCTGATGGCTGATCTCATCCAGCTTTTCAACCGCGTTCAGCATCTGCCGCCTGGTCACTTTGCTGATTCCCGGCGGGTCCTCGAGAAACAGCACCGGTGCGCTGCCGGTGCGGAATCGAACCCCCTGGTAGCTCGAGGGGAGGAATCCGCTCGCCCACAACCTCGAGAAGAGCGGCTGATCGGTGTTGATCGCGTGCGCCTGAGAGAGGAGTACGACGAAGGCCGGTAGATTCTGGTTCTCGCTCCCGAGCCCGTAACTGAGCCAGGCGCCCATGCTTGGACGGCCGGGCTGCTGAAATCCGGTCTGGATGAACGTGATCGCGGGGTCGTGATTGATCGCTTCCGTATTCATCGTCTTGATGACGGTGATGTCGTCCACGATCTTCGCCGTGTGTGGTAGCAGCTCGCTGACCCAGGTCCCGGACTCGCCATGGCGCGCAAACCCGAACGTCGACTGCGCCACGAGCAGCTGCGACTGTCCCATCGTCTGTGCGACCCGCTGTCCTTGCCGGACCGAATCGGGAATCTGCGTGCCCTGCAGCTTGGCAAGTGCCGGCTTGTAATCAAACGTCTCGAGCTGCGACGGACCGCCGGACTGGTGCAGGAAGATGACCCGCTTCGCCTTCGGCGCGAAATTCGGGAATCCGACGAGTCCCCCTGTCTTCGGATCGCGTGCTTCGCTGAGCCCTGCCGCGAGGACCGACAGATCAGGGCCGAGCAGCGACGCGAGCGCACCGATGCCGATACCCTGCGCCGAACGGCCGAAGAACTGACGCCGGGTCAGCTGCAAATCGATGTGATGCTTGATGTCCATGGAACTGCCCGTCGTACTTTTAACTTCTAACTTTTTACTTCTAACTTTTCGGTTTACTGCTTCGTCACCGTCTCATCGAGATTGAAGATCACGCTCGTCACCGTCGTGTAGGCGGCCAGCTCCGCGACATCGAGTTGTGGATTGCGCGGTGACTCTCCCACCGCCAGCAGCTTGAGTGCGCCGCGACGATCGCGACGATAGTCCTTCAGTCGCCCGTCGAGGAGAGCGCGCAGCACTCGGATCTCGTCTTTCGACGGTTTCCGCGACGTCGCCAGCCGGAAGGCGAAGGCAATTCGGCTCGCCGGATCCTTCCCACCTTCGAGCATCGCGCGCTGGGCCAGAACGCGCGACGCCTCCACGTAGGTCGGGTCGTTCAGCAGCACGAGCGCCTGCAGCGGCGTGTTGGTCTGCGCGCGACGAGCCGTGCACTTCTCGCGGTCCGGCGCATCGAACGTCGCCAGCGAGGCGGGCGGTGCCGTCCGTTTCCACAGCGTATACATGCCGCGACGGTACAAATCGGGGCCGTGACTCTGTTCGTACGCCTGGCCGGAGAAGCCATCGCCGAATGCGAGCTCTTCCCAGATCCCCTTCGGCTGGTACGGCAACACGCTTGGTCCGCCGATCGCGTCGTTCAACAGGCCACTGGCCGCAAGCGCGGTGTCGCGGATCAACTCGGCTTGCAGTCTCACTCGAGGGCCGTGGGCCAGCAACCGATTTTCCGGATCCCTTTCGCGCATCGCCGCCGTCGTCTTCGACGACTGCCGGTAGGTCGCGGACGTGACGATGAGACGCTGCATCGCGCGAACGTCCCATCCGGTTCGCACGAATTCCGTCGCCAGCCAGTCGAGCAGTTCGGGATGCGAGGGCGGCTCACCCTGAACGCCGAAGTCTTCCTGCGTCTTGACGAGCCCAATGCCAAAGTAGGTCTGCCAGTAGCGATTCACCGCCACACGCGACGTCAGCGGATGGCCGGGATCCACCAGCCATCGGGCGAGCGTCAGGCGGTTGAGCGGCGCGTCTTTCGGCAGCGGCGGAAGCATCGCCGGCACGCCCGGCTCGACCTTGTCGGTCCGGTTTCGATAATCTCCCCTCGCGAGGATGAACGTCTCACGCGGCGTCTTCATCTCGCTCATCACCATCGTCGTCGGAATGACCTTGACGAGATCGTCTTTCTGACTGCGCAGCCCTTTCAGCTCGCGGTACGTGGTCTGCAACGACTCGGACGCGGCGTAGGTCAGGAAATAGTCGCGCGTCCGGTCAGCCTCCTCCTTCGACGGTTTTCCCGTGACGCCTGACAGAATGACACGCGCCGGATGATGGATGGCGAGATCCTCGACCTGCCGCGGCGACAGGACGCGGCTGTACAGGCGCAGATCGTCAATCTGACCCAGGAACGGCTTGCCTAGTGCCTTGCTGCCGACGCGCAGAGGCGCATCGGTCGCAATCGTTCCCGACAGAGAGTCGCGCACCACCTCGCCGTCAAGCGTGCCATTCACGTAC
>JBKPNQ010000263.1:0-7679 GCA_046732715.1 Acidobacteriota bacterium
GGTTCAATGGCGGCGGGCCTGGTAGCGGCATCTGGAAGACGACCGATGGCGGCAAGACATGGACGAAGCTCGCGAACGGATTGCCCAACAACCCAATCATCGGACGGATCGGGCTCGACATCGCGCGTTCCAAGCCTTCGACGATTTACGCATCGATCGAAGTTGGACCGAGTGGCGGTACCGGAGCAGGCGTCAATGATGATGGAACGCTTGTGCCTCCCGGACAGCGTGCGAGCGGTGGCGGTGGTGCCGGCTCGGGCGGTGGACGGGGTCAAGCACCTCCACCGAATCCAAACAAGAGCGGTGTGTGGCGATCGGACGATGGCGGCAAGAGCTGGCGCTTTCTCTCGAATCACGGCGATCGATGGATGTACTACAGCCAGATCCGCATCGATCCCGCCAACCCGGAGATTGCCTATCAGGGCGGCGCACCGTTCTTCAAAACCACGGACGGCGGAAAAACGTGGTACACCGTGGAGGGGATTCCTCACAGCGATCACCATGCGATCTGGATCGATCCGCGAGACGGCAAACACATCCTGCTTGGCAACGATGGCGGATTCGATGTCACCTACGACCGCGGCGAGACGTGGGAGTACGTGAACAACCTACCCGCCGGACAGTTCTACGCCATCAGTGCCGACATGCGGAAGCCGTATTACGTCTGCGGCGGACTCCAGGACAACGGCAGCTGGTGCGGACCAAGCGCGACGCGCAGCGCGAATGGAATTTTGAATTCTGATTGGTATCGCGTTGGCGGTGGCGATGGATTCTACACGCAGAACGATCAGTCGGATTGGACTGTCGTGTATTCAGAGTCGCAGGACGGCGCTACCAATCGGCTCGACTTGCGAACAGGACGCAGTAACAGCATTCGACCTCGCGGGCCGGGACAAGCGGGACGCGGAGGTGGGGGCACGCCCGTCGGCGAGACGTCCGAGCCCCAGGCGGCTCCCCAGTTTGGGTTCGGCGCCAATCAGAACCCGAATATCGTTCCGACGCCGCCGCCTGGTACGTTCTACCGCTTTTACTGGAACACGCCGTTCATTCTGTCGCCCCACAATCCGCGAACGCTATACCTGGGGGGTGATCGCTTGTTCCGCTCGTACGATCGCGGCGAGACGTGGGTCGCATCGCCTGATCTGACGAAGAATATCGGCCGGAACGATCGACCAATTCTCGGCGTCGAGGGTTCGGCACCGATGGCATCCAAGCACGATGGTGCCGCCTCGTTCAGCAACATCGTCACCATCGGTGAATCGCCGCTTGTGCCGGGCATCATCTGGGTCGGCACCAACGACGGCAACCTGCAAGTGAGCCGCGACAGCGGCAACACGTGGAAGAACGTCGTCGACAAGGTCAGCGGCGTGCCAAAGGAGACACACGTCTCGCGCGTCGAACCGTCGCATTACGACGCCGGTACCTGTTACGTCACGTTCGACGGACATCGAACCGACGATCACAAGCCGTACGCTTTCAAGACGACGGACTTCGGCGAGACGTGGACGTCGATCGCTTCGAATCTCCCCGCGGGAAACGTCAATGTTGTTCGCGAAGATCCGAAGAACAAGGAGCTCCTGTATCTCGGGACCGAGTATGCGTTCTATGTTTCGCTGAACGGCGGCAAGGAATGGAAGCGGTTCATGAACGGGATGCCCACGGTTCGGATCGACGACATCCTGGTCCATCCGCGCGAGAACGATTTGATTGTCGGCACACATGGCCGCAGCATCTACATCATGGACGACATCACGGCACTGCAGCAGCTGTCAGACAACACCACGTCGTCGGACGCGTCGCTGCTCGACATTCGTCCCGCCGTATCGTGGACGACTGA
The DNA here is from genome assembly GCA_046732715.1 of Acidobacteriota bacterium. Lineage (GTDB taxonomy): Bacteria > Acidobacteriota > Vicinamibacteria > Vicinamibacterales > 2-12-FULL-66-21 > JALZOC01. The sequence continues at coordinate 1,838 of JBKPNQ010000263.1, forward strand.
CATTCAAAAAGCCATCCTCGTCGAGGGCGCGAAGTTCTTTAGAGCCCAGAATCCGCCACAGGGATCTGCGATTAGCTACTGGCTGAAGAGCGCGGCAACAGCAGACGTGCGCGTGACGATCAGCGACGTCACCGGTCGCGAGATCCGCAGTCTGGTCGGCACCAAGAGCGCCGGACTCAATCGCGTGCAATGGGATCTGCGCGCCGGCGGCGGAGGTCGCGGACGCGGGCAGGGAGGTGGGGCCGCCGCCCAGCCACCCGCTGCGGCGGAAGCCGGGGCACCAGCGCCGCAACCACAAGCGGCACAACAGCCGACCGCGCCGCAGCCGGCGTCACCACCACCACCAGGAGGCGGCGGTCGCGGCCGCGGAGGCTTCGCTGGTCCGCCGGTTGCGGCGAGCACTTATCTCGTGAAACTGATGATCGGCGACAAAGTCGTGGGACAGAAGACGATCGCCGTTGAGGCGGATTCGACGTTTCTGCAGTAATTGGAGAATTGGTGATTGGAGAATTGGTGAATTGGTGAATTGGTGGATTGGTGAATTGGGCGTCCTCAATTCTCCAATTCTCCAATTCACCAATTCACCAATTCACCAATTCACCAACTCACTTCTGCACGTTGAGCGTTGCGTCCAACTTGATGGTTTGTCCGCTCACCGGATCCGTCACGGCTGTCGATTGAGCCGTCTGGCCGTCCCTCATCATCAGCGTGAACGACGAGTTGAAGTTGCGAAAGGCTGGCGCACCTGTGGCGATCGTCGACCGCGCCGCCGGCTCGGACTGGTCCGGGTAATATACCGATGAATCGGTGATGGTAATTTGTATTTTGTAGACACCATCCACAGCGGTGGACGCGTTTACGTCGATATTGGTGCCGACATCACGATAATTGTACGACTGGGTCTTTTCGCCATCCTTTGCGAAAACGGTCGACGGCACCGGGATCTGTGTGCCAAGCCGCAAAGTTGTCGGCGTCCTGCCATCGGTCGCTGTAACCCACAACGTGTGCGGCACGCTGCTAATCTTCTTCTCGCCCTGGTAGCGCGAAAAGACGAGCGACAGTTTCAACGAGACGGGCGTCCCTGGACGATTCTGCGCGGCCGGCTGCGCATCCTGTGCTGCAAGAGTTGCGGTCGTCAACACGGCAAGCACGGTGGTTATGGTTTTGGAAGCTCTGGTCACGGTTCTACTCCTCATTCTGAATACGCACTACTGCCCGCCGGTCGCATCGACAGGACTCAACACGAGCTCCGGTACTTTTAGTGGTTCGGCGATCGGCAGAGCGGCTGCGTGCGCGTCGGCGGCGATGCTCTCGCCATTTGAAGCGTCCAGGATCGTGTTCCTCGCACCGAGGGCGAGCCGCTGGATCGCAGCCGTCATGGCTGCATCGATAATGACGTCTGGACTCGCCGTGACCTCCGTCGTACGCGTGGATCGCTTGTGAACCGCGACATCTCGAGCAGCGGTGATCACCGGCGTGAGCTGGTGCTCCACTGGCAGCGGCGTATCCGAACGCCTGACGATTTCGACATTCTGAGTCGCAGACGAACTGTCGTTCGTTCGAAGCACAGCCATTACGATGAGCGCCGCCGCCGTCGCGATCGCCAACCCAATCCAACCCCATCGGGTCGCGCGAGACGGGCGATGCTCCTCGATGCGCGCGCGGACTCGAGCAGCAAACTCCGGCGATGGCGCGATCGATAGCAGCTGCTGAAGATCCGCTTCTGCCTCAGCGACGATGCGCTCATCGAGTTGTGTCATTTGCTCGGTGCGAGACATGTCAGACTCTCCGCCAGCCCTTTCCGGGCCAGATATAACCTCGACTTCACGGTGCCTTCCGGCAATTCGAGCAGGCGCGCCATCGTTCGAATGTCGTGCCCCTCGATCGCACCCAGGACGACGACGATTCGCAGCTTTTCGGGCAGCGCGTCGATCGCTTCCCACAAGCGCTTGACGCGCTCACGTGACACCGCCACCTCTTCGGTCGACGGCGCGTCGGCGAATTCGACCGACTGTTCCCGCGCCGTGCGGCGTCGATCCGATCGCCAGCGGTCGATGGCCAGCCGCCACGTCATCCGCGTAAGCCAGGCACGGAATCGATCGCGATCGCGGAGTTGATTGAAGCTGCGATACGCCTTCGCAAATGCTTCCTGCGCGACATCTTCGGCGTCCTGCCTGTGGCGCAGCACCCCATATGCGACGCGGAATGCCAGGGTGGTGGATTCGCGAAGGCGGTCCTCGAACTCCCGTTCGAGATCCTCGTCCAGGGTCACAAATGCCCCGGAAAACCCGCCTGCCCAGTCATTCATTCAAGCTCCAGAAGCAAGACGGCGTGGATACGGGATGGGTTCACTGCCATAGTCCACGCGTTCTGACGGTTGAACTGGTATCGACGGACGACATATTCTCTATGGATGGCTCTCAAGGATGCGTTGCTTCCGGAATTCGACCATGAGATGGGCACAACTCGACGGGTGCTGGAGCGCGTGCCTGAGGCGGAATTCGCCTGGAAGCCACACGACAAGTCCTTCAACCTCGGGCAACTCGCCGGGCACGTCGCAAATATTCCACACTGGGTCGCTGCCATCGTCCAGAACACCGTGTTCGATCTCGCGGACGCCGAAGAGGCGCGACCGCGCGTACCGGAATCAACCGGATGGCTGGTATCGCAGTTCGACAAGAATGTCACCGCCGCACGCGCAGGCATAGCCGGCTTGACCGATCCGGAATTTCTCGCGCCGTGGACATTCAAGAACAACGGTCAGATTGTGTTCACCATGCCCCGCGCCGCCGCGCTGCGGTCATTCGTCATGAATCACCTGATTCACCATCGCGGGCAGCTGACTGTATACCTGCGCCTGAAGAATGTGCCCGTGCCGCCCGTCTACGGCCCTACCGCTGACGAACAATAAAAAAAGGTCAAAGGTAAAAGGTAGAAGGCAATCCGTCTTGGGACAGCGTTCTTTCCTTTTACCTTTTACCGTTGCCCTTTTACCTTTTCTGGTGCTTTGCACCCTCAACTCCGCCGGCTATCGCTACGGCGCGTCCGATCTTGCGTTTTACATTCCGGCTGCGCTTGAGCGCCTCGATCCATCGCTATTCCCGCGTGACAGCGCGCTGATCGGGTCACAGGCACGATTGACGATGATCGACGAGACCATCGCGGCGCTTTCGCACATCAGCGGACTTGGATTGCCGTCACTCTTCGCGACCCTCTACGCGACCACGTTGGCCCTGCTGCTGGGCGGCGCCCTTCTGCTTGGACGACTGCTGTATCGCACTGAGTGGGCGACGCTGGCGTTCGTGGCCGCACTAACGTTGCGCCACGCTATTGCAAAGTCCGGGACGAATACGCTCGAGGGCTACTTCCATCCTCGCCAACTCGCATTCAGCCTGGGCGTTCTCGCGCTGGTTGCGCTGATGCATCAGCGCGTGCTGGTCACCGCCGCGCTTGTCGTCGCTGGTGGGCTGCTTCACCCCACGACCGCGCTCTGGTTTTCGATCTGGATTGCGATTGCCGCGTCCGTGAACGATCGCCGGTGGCGACTGCCGCTGATGGCGGCTGCAGTGGCTACGGTCATTGGGGGCGCGTGGATGCTCGCGGCCGGACCGCTCGCGGGCCGGCTGGTCACGATGGACGACGAGTGGTTGGCGACGCTGGAGACGAAGGATTATTTGTTCCCGCTCGAGTGGCCTCTCTATGCGTGGGTGCTCAACCTCATTTATGCGCCCGCCATTTTCTATATCTACAGGCGTCGATCGGCCATCGGCATGTTGGTGCCGGGTGAACGAGGACTGGTGTGGGGCTGCCTTGCGCTCGTCGGCGTCTTCGCGCTGGCGCTTCCCTTGAACGCCGCGCGCGTCGCGCTGGTCATCCAACTCCAGGTGCCGCGCGTGTTCTGGATGCTGGATTTTCTCGCCATTGCCTACTTGATCTGGTTGATCGCGGAACACCTCGAGCCGTCGCCGCGTCGCGCGTCGATCGTCTGTTTGGTAATCGCTCTCGCGTCGGTGACGCGCAGCGCGTACATCAAGTTCGTCAAGTTTCCGGATCGCCCAATCGCCGAAATCGGCGTGCCCGACACTGATTGGGGGCGCGTGATGGCCTGGGCGCGCAGCACGCCGCACGACACCGGCTGGCTCGCTCACCCGGGACATGCTGTCCTGTATGGAACGAGCGTCCGTGTCGCGGGACAGCGCGATGTATTCGTCGAAGGCATCAAGGACGCAGCGATCGGCATGTACGAACGCGATGTCGCGATCCGCACGCGCGATCGTTTACAGGAGCTGCGCGAGTTCGACACGCTGACGCCGGCGCGCGCGACGGCGCTTGGCGCGCGTTATCAGATGGATTTTCTCGTCACCGTTCAAGCGCTCGACCTGCCGGTGGCGTTCTCGAGCGGGCCGCTTCGCGTCTATCGCCTGCGATGAACGACTACGTCCCCAAGCGTGGCCTGCGCAATGGCCACCTCATGACCGTCTATTGCTGGGGAAAGCCGCGAGTCTTCCCGGCACTCCCCGCGCCGACCGACCGTTACTTTGATACCGAGCCGGCGACGCGCGTGCTCGCGCATTGTCACTGGCAGCGCGACCCGTCTGCACATCCGGCGCTCATCGCATTGCATGGGCTCGAGGGATCGAGCACGGCACACTACATGCGCGGCATTGCCGCGAAAGCGTACAGGGGTGGATTCAATGTCGTGCTGCTCAACCAGCGTAATTGCGGCGGCACTGAAGCATTGTCCGCCGGGCTGTATCACTCTGGTCTCACCGCCGATGCCGCGCACGTTATCAGCGAGCTTCGACGCGACGGCATCGATCGGGTCGTCGTCGCCGGCTACTCGCTGGGTGGAAACCTTGCGCTCAAGCTCGCCGGTGACTACGGAAGCGCGCCGCCCCGATCGCTCAAAGGTGTATGCGCTGTTTCTCCTGTTATCGAGCTTGGTGAATGCGTGAGAGCGCTCGAACGGCGTGAGAACTTCATCTACCAGTGGAATTTCGTCAGAGGACTGAAGGCCCGCATGCGGCGCAAAGCGGCCGCGCATCCGGGACGATTCCCGCTCGAACGGCTGGCGGAGGTGCGAACCGTTCGTCAATTCGATGAATACTTCACCGCGCCGCACTTCTCCTTCGGCGGCGCGGACGACTACTATTTCCGCGCGAGCGCGATGCGCGTCGTCGATCGCATACGCGTGCCGGCGCTGATCATTGCCGCCGAAGACGATCCGTTTGTGCCTGCTGAGATCTTTCGCGATCCACGGCTACGTGGCAACCCGCACATCAACCTGATCGTCACCAGGCATGGCGGGCATTGCGGGTTCGTCGCCCCTATGAACGGAGTCGACGACGGATATTGGGCAGAGCGGAAGATTGTCGATTTCGCGACGCGCATCACGGGACGGTGAATCCCCTATCACTGATCACTGATCGTGGAATCACTGATCGTGAATCACTCATCCACGAGTCCTGAGATCACTCTAATGGTCGAATCCTCAACCGATGATCCTGATCCGAGGATTCAGGGATAAGCGATTCGACGATTGAGGGATCAGTGATTCGGGATTAGTGATCAGTGATCAGCGATTGTAGTCGCCGCGCGAAGTCCGGTCCGAGTCCTTGTTCCTCGTGTTTGAAGTACACAAAGACATCCGACAACTCCAGCGCTCGAATTGTGTGCGCCCAACGCTCGATGTCAGCCTGTTGGTATCCCTCATCCCGCAGGCGGAAGTAACCATACTCGGCCGTCACTTCAACCGGTGTGTGCAATTTGTCGCTGTCGGCGACACACAGGGCAATATTGCGGCGACGCAGCGTATCGAACGTCTCGGCATCGAACCACGATG
>JBKPNQ010000264.1:0-4665 GCA_046732715.1 Acidobacteriota bacterium
CGGAGCTCGGCCTGCGCGAGCTGGAGTTGTGCGGTAAAGAATCTCGTTTCGCTATCGAGCACTTCGAGGTAGCTCGCGGCACCGCCCCGGTAGCGCATGTTCGACAACCTGGTTGCGTCTTCCGCGGCAGTTGTCAGCTCCTGCAGCTGCGCCCGAACATCCTGGCTTTTCCGATAGGCCACAAGGGAATCAGATACCTCGCGAAAGGCCTGCTGCACCGTACGCTGATAGACGAAGGTCGCTTCCTGAGTCCGTGCTTCAGCGAACTTGACCCGGTTGCGGATTCTGCCCCCTGTGAAAATCGGCTGCGCCGCAGTAGCGCCGAAGATCCACAGGCCTGCGGGCCCTGAGAAGAGGCGGGTGAGTGCTGAGCTCTGATATCCGCCTACGGCAGTCAACGAGATCTGCGGGAAATAATCGGCCTTCGCGACGCCGATTTGCGCGTTTGCGGCAACGAGTTGTTGCTCCGCCTGGACGATGTCTGGGCGCCGTTCGAGCAGCGATGAGGGAAGCCCTGCCGGAACCTCCGGCGGATGCGGCTGATCGACGAGCCGCCGGCCTCGAGCAACGGTGTCAGGGTTTTTTCCCCCGAGGATGCTGATAAAGTTTTCTTCCTGCTCGATCCGCAGTTCAAGATCCGAGATCGCGGCGCCCGCGCCGAACACCAGCTGTTCAGCCTGGCGCACGTCGAGCAGCGAGGTGGCACCGCCGTCGGCAAGGATTTGGGTCAACCGCAGAGAGTCTCGACGGGACGCGAGCGTCTGGCGTGAGATCTCCAGTTCGAGGTCCAGTTCGCGCAACTGGAAATAGGCGGTCGCCATATCGCTGACCAGCGAACTGATGACTTGGCGCTGAGCCCACTCCTCCGAGAGGAGATTGGCTCGAGCCGACTCCGTGGCGCGCCGCAACTTTCCCCAGAAATCCAGTTCCCACGCGAATGAAGCACTGAGCTGCGCCGGACTCGTCTCGACGGGAGGGCGTCCGGCAACTTCAGGTGAACGTTCGTTGAATACGGACGCCGCGGCAGTGACTGCTGGCAGCTGGTCTGCGCGCGTGATGCCGAGCAGCGCGCGTGCCTCGAGGATCCGTGCCGCTGCGATTCGCGCGTCGTAGTTCTGTTGCAGTGCTGTTCGAATGAGATCGCGTAACGCGTCGTCCTGAAACGCATCCCACCATTTCTGATCACTGAACGAGGCGATGTCCGGCTTCGCGGCCGGTTCGGCGGCCGCGCCTCTGTAAGCGGACGGAGCGGGCACGTCCGGTCTTTTGTAGTTAGGACCGACGACACAACTCGAGGACAGGGCGACGAACAAGCCGACGCGCAAAAACGGGTGGCTCGCGCCCATCTCAATGATCTCCGTGGACTGGCAAGGGCGACGGAGCAGGAGAGATTCCTTCGCCGGTCCTTCGCCGGCCTATCCTTTCTACCGCGACAAACAACACGGGAATGATGAAGACGGCAATCAGGGTGGCGGCGAGCATTCCGCCGATCACTGTCGTGCCCATAATCTGACGGGCCACCGAACCGGCGCCACTGGCAGTCCAGAGCGGCACGCACCCCAACACGAAGGCGAACGATGTCATCAGGATCGGCCGCAACCGTAACCGTGCAGCGGCCAGAGCCGCTTCGGCCAACGGCTGCCCGCCTTCGTATGCGGTTTTTGCGAACTCCACGATCAGGATCGCGTTCTTGGCCGTCAGTCCGATGAGCATCACCAGCCCGATCTGCGAATAGACATCGATTTCGATTTGCACCATGTACGGCGGCAGGTACGACATCAGCACGACCCGGCGGAGCCACAGCACGAAAAACGCGCCAAAGACAGCGACTGGCGTGCTCAATAGCACGCTGAACGGCAAGGTCCAGCTCTCGTAAAGAGCGGCGAGGACCAGGAACACGACCAGGAGCGAAAACCCGAAGATGGCCGCTGGTGAAACGCCTTGCTGCGCTTGTTTCTCCTGGAACGAGATCCCGAGGTAGTCGTATCCCATCTCGGGCGGCATCGTTTCGGCAAAGACCTGTTCGAGGGCGGCCAGGGCTTCGGCGGAACTGTGTCCTGGCGCGGCACTGCCGATAATCTGCGCCGAGCGATACAGGTTGTAGCGCATCGTGAATTCCGGGCCGGAACGTGATTCGAATCTCGTGAGCGCCGACAGCGGCACCATGTCGCCGGTTCGGTTCCGGACGTAGAACTCGCCGACGTTCTCCGCTCGATCGCGGTAGGCACCTTCCGCCTCGACATACACCTGCCATTGGCGGCCGAACCGGTTGAAGTAGTTGATGAACGACCCTCCCATGAACGCCTGAATCGTTCGGTACACATCTTTGATGTCGACACCCTGTTTGAGCACCTTGTCGCGATCCACCGCGATGAACTGCTGCGGCACGTTGGGAAGGAAGGTGGTCGTAATCGATGCGAATTCCGGGCGTCTGCGGGCGGCGGCAATGAACTTGCTCGTGTTGTCGGCGAGAAACGCGACGTTGCTTCCTGAGCGGTCTTCGAGAACGAATGTGAAGCCGCCGGCGGTTCCGACGCCGGGGATGGCTGGAGGAGAAAACGAGAAAGCAATGCCTTGCCGGAGGCTGGCCAGTTTCTCGTTCACTCTCTGGCGGATGAACTGGTACTGTTCCTCTCTCTTCTGCCGTTCCTTCCACTCTTTCAACGTCACGAAAAAGAATGCGTTGTAAGTCGATCGCGTCAGGCTGAGCAGGCTGAAGCCAATGACGCTGGTGGTGGATTCAACACCAGGAATCTTCGACAGCAGTTCTTCAATTTCGTGAGCGGTCGCTTCGGTTCTTTGCAGCGATGCGGCGGCGGGCAGCTGCAGATTCAAGAACATGTATCCCTGGTCCTCGTCCGGCAGAAAGCTCGAAGGCAGGCGATTGCCGAAGAACGCGGCCAGGGCGCCGCATACAAGCAGCAACGCGAATGCGACGATGCTCTTGCGGATCAGCGCGCTGACGCCGCGAACGTAGCCCTCCGTTGCGCGCGCGAAACCGCGATTGAATAAGTCGAAGAAGGGGTGAAGCACGCCTCGGCTTCTGCTTCGCGGGCGCAGCAGCAATGCAGAAAGCGCGGGGCTCAGCGTGAGCGCGTTGAACGCGGACAGGCAGACCGAGATGGCGATGGTTACTGCGAATTGCTGATAGAGCCGCCCGGTGATACCAGGGATGAATGCGGTCGGGATGAATACGGCGGACAGGACCAAAGCAATGCCGACAACGGGTGCCGAGATCTCTTCCATCGCTTTGAACGTCGCATCCTTCGGCGACATGCCTTCTTCGATGTGATGTTCCACGGCCTCGACGACGACGATCGCGTCGTCAACGACAAGTCCAATAGCGAGAACGAGCCCGAACAGCGAGAGCGTGTTGATTGAAAATCCGAACGCTGGGAACACCACGAAGGTGCCGACGAGTGAGACCGGCACGGCGAGTAGCGGGATGAGAGTCGCACGCCACCCTTGCAGAAAGACGTACACGACGATGATGACAAGACCGATCGCGATCACCAACGTCTGGACGATCTCTTTGATGCCCTCCGTGACCGCCCGCGTGGTGTCCAGCGCAATCGTGTAATCGACGCCGCGCGGCAACCGCTGCCGCTGCTCGGCCATCAGTGATTTGACCCCTTCAGCTGCTTGCACCGCGTTGGATCCGGGCAATTGATACACCGCGATGATCGCGCTCGGCTGTCCATTCAGATGGCTGACGACGCTGTAGTCCTGCGCGCCCATTTCAACCCGCGCGACATCCTTCACCCGGACGATCCCGCCGTCGGGTGTTGCCCGGACGACGATTTGCTCGAACTCCTCGGGGGACGTCAGGCGGCCTTGCGCGCGGACCGAATAGCTGAACTCCTGACCCTTTGGTGAGGGCTCGCCGCCAATCTGACCGGCAGGATTGACGGTGTTCTGCGATTGAATCGCCGACACGATGTCGGGCACGGTGATCGCGAGCTTCGCCAATTGGTCCGGCTTCACCCAGAGCCGCATGGCATACCGGCCTGCGCCGAAAACCTGGACGCTGCCGATGCCGGGGACGCGCGTCAGCTGATCGTTGAGGTTGATGTAGGCGTAATTGGACAGGAACTTCGCGTCGTACGCGCCGCTCGGCGAATACAGACTGATTAACATCAGCGGTGCGGTGAGCGTCTTCTGTACCGTCACCCCAAAATTTGTGACCTCTGCTGGAAGCTGAGACGCGGCTTGTGCCTGCCGCAGCTGCGCGAGAATCAGGTCCGTGTTGGGATCGGTCTTGACGTCGAAGTCGACGATCAACCGCATTTCCCCGGTCGATGAGTTGACCGAGTACATGTAGTTCATGTTGTCCACGCCGCTCATCTGCTGCTCGATCGGCGTGGCCACGGACTGTTCCACTGTCTGTGCGTCTGCGCCAACATACGTCGTCTGCACTTGCACTTCCGGCGGCGCGATCGCAGGGAACTGCGAGATGGGAAGAGTGACAATGGTGATGGCGCCGACGATGACCGTGAGCAGAGAGATCACGATCGCGACGATTGGCCGATTGATAAAAAACCGCGACACCCTAGCCTCCTCCTTGCGGAGGTTTCGCGGCGACGACGTTGACGATCGCTCCGTCTCTTGCCTTCAGCGCGCCCTCGACAATCACGCGGTCGCCGGCTTTCAGGCCGTCGGTCACAA
>JBKPNQ010000265.1:0-30815 GCA_046732715.1 Acidobacteriota bacterium
CGACCGAGTCGATTTGCATAAGGGCGGTTATCGCCCATCCAGATCAGGAGCCGAGCCTCGAGGCATGGATTCGCTACTTGCGCTTGTTCAATTCGTCGAGCGTCCGCTTCAACTGTTCGAGCTTCTGTCCCGCCTCGCCAAGCTTGCCTTCGGCTGTCAACCGCTGGTAGTCCGCGAGACTTTGCGCCGCTTCCGCGATCAACTTCTGGATCTCGGCGCTCGACGCCGAAGCTGCCGCAGGTTCGCGAGCCGCTGAAGCGGCCTCAGGTGCGGGGGCGATCGCTGATTTTCCTGAGGCGCCGAAAAACTCGGTGAGCGCCGCTTCGAACGTCGGCGCATAGACCAATCGATCCTGCAGCGCCAGAACGACGAGGCGCAGCTCCGGCATCGGACTGCGCTCGGCCTGGAGGTAGATGGCTTGCGCATACAGAAGCGCGCGGCCGATCGGGATAACGAGCAGCGGACCGCGCCGCACGCGGGACCCTTGCTGGTTCCAGAGCGACAGCTGGCCCGATAGCTGAGCGTTCTGATCGATCCGGGCTTCCACCTGTAATGGTCCGTCCACCAAACGTGTCTTCGGAAAGTCGTAGACAACGGCATTCCCGTAGTGTTCCCTGTCGCTACGGCCGGCGATCCAGCCGATCAGGTTGTTGCGATTTGCCGGTGTGAACGGCAGGATCTCGACGAATTCCATATCGTGCTCGCCGGGAAGCCGCATCAGCAGGAAATTCGGCTCCATTGGCTGCGCGGTCTGCTCCGGCTGCGTGCCCGCGGATACGTCAGTGGCCACGGTCCACAGATCCTCACGGTTGTAGAACACCTGCGGATCGGTCATGTGATAAAGACCGTACACCTCGGCCTGCAGCGCCAGGAGCAGCTCCGGATAGCGGACATGCGCGCGCAGACCTGCGGGCATGGCGGACGCGTCTTTGAACAGCGACGGAAACATTCGACGGTACGCATCGATGATGGGGTCCTCGGCGTCGAATACGTAGAACGTCGTCGTGCCGTCGTAGGCGTCGATGACGGCTTTGATGCTGTTACGGAGGTAGTTGACTTGCTCGTCTTCCAGCCGGTATCGCCGCGAGTACGGATACTGATCCGATACGGTGAACCCGTCCATGATCCATGACAGCCGTCCGTCGGGGCCGAGCACGATGTAGGGATCGGAGTCGAAGCGAAGGAACGGCGCCAGCGCCTCGACGCGATCGCGTACATTGCGCCGCATCAGCAGCCGGCTCTCGGGCGTGACGTCGTCGCTGAACGGCAGCTTGCCGATGTCGCCCCGACCGAACGCGATCAACACACGACGAACAAAGCTGCCCAGAACGATACCGCCGGTGCCCTCGTACGACGTCAGGCTGTTGGACTGCCCTTGCGGGTAGTTGAATTCCTGCTGCCGTGTTTTCACGTAGACGTCGGTGTTCGTCATCTCGCCGAAATAGATTTCCGGGCGCTTCACCGACAGGTCGGCCGACGTACTCTGCACCGGCATGTCTTTCACGAGAAGCGTTGGCAGGCCTTCAGGAGTAAAGCCGTTGACGGCGTTCATCGTGATGCCGTACCCGTGCGTGTAGATCAGCTTCTCGTTGACCCAGGTTCGACTGCTCTCGGGTAGCTTCGTGACGTTCAGCTCGCGCGTGGCGAGCATGACCTGCCGGGGAGTGCCATCGATGACGTAGCGATCGATGTCGATGTCGGGAAAGTCGTAGTACGTGCGGATCTCCTGGAGCTGACGCAACGTGTCCTGCAACACCCGCCAGTCCCACAGCCGGATGTTCTGCAGCGTCGCCTGGTTGTTAGCCGCGTCGGCCGCCTCGACCGTCGTTTCGGCAGGAAACGGACGCTGCGCAATCCGATTCAGCCCGTACGCCTGTCGGGTGAACTCGATGTTGTGCGTGATATAGGGCTGCTCGCGCACGAGCTGGTTCGGCTTCACGACAAAACTCTCGATATACGCGCCGACCGCGCCAGTGCCCAGATACAACGCCGCGGCTGGCAGGACCGCGGCTGCGAGCCAGCGGACACGAGGAGCCGTGAAGGCGGCAACCACGGCGGCCAGTGCGCCCGCTGCCAGCGCAACGGCGACGAGCAGCAGGCCAGTCACCGTGACGTGCGCGTCGGTGTAGGTGATGCCGGCGAAGGTGGTGTGATCGTCGAACAGGCGTTCGAATCGCCCGAGGTAGATGCGCGCGGCGATCGCCGCAATCAGCGGGGCGCCTGCAAGCAGAAGCCGCCGCCCCGCGTCGGCGTCCGCAGCACCACGTTGACGGACGCTCGTGGCGCTACTGGACGTGATGAAAAAGAACAGCCCCAGGCCGAACGTCAGGACCGCCAGCGTCATGAACCAGCCGGCCGCCAGCTGCAAGGCTGGCAGCGTAAACAGGTAGAAACTCAGGGGTCGGCCAAAGATCGGGTCGATGACAGACGAAGAATTGACCGTCGGCTGCCCGTACCACCAGAGCGCGATGGTGGACCAGTCGGACGACAAGCCCGCGGCGGCGCCGAGGGCGATGACCCCCGACGCCACCGACACAAGCAAAGAAAGAACAGGGGCGATCGGCAGCGCGACGGGGCGTCCGTTGATGATGATGCTACCGCCGAACCGCTCGCCGAAGCCGGGTGGTTTCAGCCCGTGGAACGCGCCGATGAGGAGCGCGAATGTCGCGACTCCGGCTGCGGTAAAGATCGTCCCCTGGATATTGAGCGTCTTCCAGAAGACGTCGCGGTAGCCGAGGGCACCGAACCACAAGGCGTCCACGTAGTACGAGAGGATGGTCTCTGTGCCGAACAGGACGGCACCGACCAGGGCCAGGAGCAGCAGGATACGCCGCCGCCTGGATCGCCGACGGGGAAAATCAATGGTGTCCACGGGTCGAGTGATCAACGACCGGGGCCTGACCGTTTCTCCATCCTGCCAGCATAGACGATCGAAAGGAGCCTCACACGATTGCCGATCCCGCTATTTCCCGAGCGCTGGGCGCCAGTTGACCAGAACGGTGATCGGTGTGGGTGCTCCGTTGACGGGGGACTGGACCAAGAAGCGCTGCCCGTCGGCGGTCACCGCGAATTGATCGCGGATCGGGTCGACACTCAGTCGCGTGTTGAACAGTGCTCGCGGAACACCAACATCGACGGTCGCATCGACGTGCAGGTCGACCGCCATGATCCGGCCGTCGAGCGCCAGGTAAAAAAGCTCCTTGGCGTCGCGCCTCCATCGAGGTTGCACACCACCGTCCGTCGAGATCTGGCGCTTTTGATCGACGGCGGGAAAAGACACCAGGTAGACCTGATTGATGCCAGACTCGTCCGCATTGTAAGCAACCCACCGACCGTCTTTCGAAAAGCGCGGCTCGTCTTCGCCGAACGGTGTGTCCGCGATGGTGATCGGCTTCCGGTCTCCGAAAAGTGGAAGGGCGAACAATCCGCCGTTGTTTTGAGTCGTATTGCGCCCGTATGCCAGATATCGCCCGTCCTCAGACCAGTCCTCGGGCCACTCGTCGACCGGCGTTGCCAACAGAGGTGTTTCAGTGCCCACGCCGTTGACGTTCCGTGCGTACACATCGCGATTGCCCGCCCGCGTAGAGGCAAACGCGACCTGTTTGCCATCGCCTGACCACACAACGTTGCCGTTCGGCGACAGCGCAGGATCGAAGGTGAGTCGCCGCGAGACGTTGCGCGCCCAATCGATCAGCCAGATGTCGTATCGGGCGTCATTGAGATTTCGCTGCGCGACGGCAATCTGCGTTCCATCGGGCGAGAGATCAAAGTTCGTCGTGTAGAGGCCAGGTTTGGCTTCACTGCCAAGCTGTTGGCCCGTTCGGTCGCGCCACACGAACTGCCGATCGACGGCCGGCCCAGCACCGGAAAAGTAGATCAGACGACCGTTATCCGATACGTCGAACGCTGCCTCGGCCGTCAACGCATCGTAGGAGACTTCGTCGGCTACACGCACGGGCTCGCCTGTCAGTAAACCCTTGTCGACATCGAACGCTTGGACAAAAAGTATCCCCTGTCGATGAAACAGCAAGTAGCCGGACTTGGCGTACACCGCTTTGGATTGCCCGGCCAGGATCTTTGTCCTGTCGCTGGAATCGAGCGACGCCAAGTAGACCCCACCATTTGCCTGCATCGGAGACCAGGAGGTATAGAGGTACCGTCTGCCATCGGGAAGAAAATACGGAGCGGAGTGACCCGTCTCCTGCTTCGACTCGTCGCGAACAGTGATGGGGCGCCTTTCCCCGCCGGCCGCCGACGTCCGGTTCAAGACGCCCGCCGCGGAGAACACGATCACCCCGTCTGAATTCCATGTCCCTCCGATCAGGTTCGGGGCGTCACAGATATTCTGGACAGGGCCACCGGTGACGCTGATTTTCTTAATCCGTCCGCCGGAAAAAAAGGCGATCTCGCGACTGTCGGGCGACCAGAAAGGCGACGATGCGCCATCCGTGCCAATCAACAGCTCCGGCTTGGTTGATTCGAAACGCCGCAGAAAGATCGCAGTCCCTGTTTCGGTGGATGCAGTGAACGCAAGCCACCGGCCGTCGGGTGAAATCGTGATGTGACGTGGATTCGAGATGTTCGGAGCGGGGACCTCGAAGCTGATCTCGTCGGCTTGCGCCTGCGGTCGGGTGTAGAGGACGCCGACGGCGACCAGTGCGGCAGCGAGGAGAATCGTCGACATGACCGCCCACACGACGAACGTGCGTTTCCGCTTGGGCTCGACCGCGATCACGGGCGCGGTATCCCCGAGCGTGCCGTCGGCGATCCATTTGAGTTCTTCCAGCAGATCGCCGGCCGACTGCCATCTGGCGTCTGGATCCTTCGCGAGGCATTTCCTGATGACCCGCTCGAGCGACGATGGCGTCGTCGGCTGCAGAGTCGACATCGCGGGGGGATCACGATCCAGGATCGCGGCGATCAGACTGGCCTGGCTCTTCTCGGCAAACGATCGCTTGCCGGTCACCATCTCATATACGATCGCGCCGAAGGCGAAGATGTCGGTCCGGGCGTCGGCCTCTTTCGCCTCGAGCTGCTCGGGCGCCATGTATTGCATGGTGCCGAGGATAGTCCCCTCGGCCGTCATCGGCGTGTGGGTGGATAATCCTGTCGCACCGATCGGCCCACGACCGTCTTCAACGAGCTTCGCGAGTCCGAAGTCCACGATCTTCGCGCCGGACTTGGTGATCACGATGTTGCCCGGCTTGAGGTCACGGTGCACGATGTTCTGTCGATGCGCCTTGTCCAGCGCGTCGGCCAGCTGAATCGCAATCTTCAAGGTTTCATGGAGCGGCAGGCCGGAGCTTCGCAGTCGATGCGCCAGCGTCTGCCCTTCGAGGAACTCCATGACGAGGTAATCGACGCCGTCCTGCCGCCCGACATCGAACACGGAGCAGATGTGCGGATGGCTCAGAGTCGCCAGCGTTCTGGCTTCCCGCTCAAACCGCGCTTTCAGATCCGGTCGATGAGCGACCTGCGTCGTCAGGGTCTTGACGGCCACGGTGCGACTGAGTCGCGTGTCGCGGGCTCGATAGACCTCTCCCATTCCGCCAGAGCCGACCAGCGAGACGATTTCGTACGGACCAAGCAGCTGGCCGGCGGAGAGAGTCATGTCTGCGTTGGGGTGTCGAGGCATCGTACTTGATTTTCCGATTTGGCGCGTGGCATTCCGGTTCGCCCAAGAGCGACGCTGCTGGGATTCGGGCCCTGAACTGCCGCCCGGCTGGCGTCACGATTCGACGCTCTCTCTTCCTGCCTCTCGCGATCATGTGCGCCGTCAGCGATTCGGCCTACGTCTGGTGGTTCGTTTCGTAGGACTCGTGCGCGCTGAAGACCAAGTACTTGCTGTTCCTGGTCGGCCCGTTCGGCATTTACACCGTCTGTGCTCGCATTCGTCTGGAATCGCGCTGCGTCTGGGCGCCGCTGCCGGCGTACTGATGGTCGCGCTGGTTGTCGTGGCGAACATCTACGTTCTCGCCTTCGCGGTCGATGCCGGTGAACGGAGCCGCATGAGGACGTAACTGATGGCTCTTCCGTAGCTGGCTCAGGTGAGAGTCCACTTTCGCGCTTAGCGCTACGGCGGACGACCTCCGCATGGCCTGGCAGCCGTCGCTCACGCACCTGTTCGCGGGGCGTGATTTTACGTGGCACGAGGCGACGGTTTTTCAACTATCGCCTTCGAACACAATTCGACCAAAAAACCAAGCGTCGTTCGCAACGCGAGCCAACGTCCGTTGTTTGCAGCACGGGGATCTCCTGTCGCGGACAAGCGGCATGTGATCGTCGAGAGCGGTCAGGCCTTGCCCATCGCCGCCATCGCGCGAGATGCTCCCGCGGCTCGATCGTTACTTGGGCCGCGCCATCCGCTAGCGCGTATCTGTCGAGACACTGTGAGGCTGCTCTTCTCACGGTAACTACGGTCATCAGGAGTTCGATCTCACCCGGCGGCGTTTGCCGACCCACTGCGCAAGCACGCGATGCACCAGACGACGAGCGCTGCATGCTCCGCAACCGCCGGCCACATAAGAACGCCGACGAATCCCACGACGGCGCCAGCGTGTGCGAGAACCCCGACGGCCGCGCAGTTATACAGCAGCATCGCCGCGATCAGCCCGCGCCGGGCGAGGCTCGCTTCGTCATCGCGCGCCAGCCAGCACGCGGCGCTCAACGAGAGCAACGCGGCGCCGGCGACGCGGCCCACGATCAAGGCGGCCGGCGGATCGAGCGATGCGCCAAGCAATAACCTGGCGACGAGCGGCGGTGATACGAGCAGCATCAAGCCGATCGGCGTCTCGACGAACGCCGTTACAATCAGCAGCTTTTTTGCCACGATATTCGCTAGATCGCCATCGGTGGGACGCCATATGCGCGCGCCAGATCGTTGATGCCCGTTCGGAGCACGGCCCATAGCTTGGCGGCTTCCGGTCCGTAGCTGCCGCGCGCGACCACCTGATTGATCTTTCGCCCATCGTCGACCACCTTCTCCACCTGGACTTTCGTCTCCATCCATGTGTCAGTCGCGTCAAACTTTCGTCGCAATCGATTGGTCGATCGGTTCAAGTCGCCCAGCGCATCGTCCAACGCGTCCTTTTTGCTGCTGGCTGTGGCCTTCTGACTCTCGGTGGCCTGCCGCTTTTTGCGCCCGGACGCCTGGGCCGTGGACGAGGCGTCGCGCGCGCTCTCGCCCCGCTTCTCCAGAAACTTCTTGAAGTCGTCCACGCCGTTTTCTACTTTGACGATGAGGTTTGCCACCTGCGCCTTCGCCATCATCTGAGCGGAGGCCGGCCTGTCGGTCAGTCCGATCGACAAGAGCGACAGCGCGAGTGCGACGCCAGTGAGCGTGGGTCGGTGCATGTGTATCTCCTTGTGCGGTCAACGTCCAAATCGCCGCGTACGTCGGCCGCTGATCGATCGCCGCGAACGGCAACCATCGTCAAAACGCGGCGACTCGTTCGACCAGCCAGAAACTTGCGAGCGCGCCAATGGCATACGGCGCGATGCGCCAGAGCCAGACCGGTGGCGACAATTGAAGCCGTCGTCCCGCGCGCCAGCCAACGGTGATCAGTGTCAGCACTGCTCCGACGAACATCAACTGCCCAATTTCGACGCCGACATTGAAGAACAGCAAGGCGATCGGGATCGACGACTGCGGCAAGCCGACCTCCGCCAGCGCTCCGGCAAAGCCGAATCCGTGCAGCAGGCCGAACGTGAACGCCACGACCCAGGGATAGTGCTGCGTCACGCTGTAGCGGCCTTGCCGGGTGTGGACGATTTCCGACGCGACGAAAACGATGCTGAGCGCGATGGACGCTTCAACGGGAGGCCCGGGGACATGCACCCAGCCGAGCGTTGCCCCGGCAAGAGTCAGACTGTGCGCGACTGTGAACGCCGTGATGGTGAACAGCAGTCGCCGGCTGCCCTGCACCAGGAGCACCAGAGCGAGCACGAACAGAAGATGATCGAACCCGAACAGGATGTGTTCAATCCCCAGGAGCGTATAGGTCCTGGCCACTTCCAGTCGACCAGGGCTGGGCCTGCCAACGAAGTTGGGGTGCACCGGCAGGATGCGTTCGAGCTGCACGGTGCCATCCAGACGCACCAGCCGCGCGAGCACGTCAATCCGGGTTTCCGAGAGCTGCGAGAAGAAAATGGTCTTCCCATCGAGTCCCTGCGGCACACGGATACGCCAGCGCTGTACGGTGATGCCGCGCGAGAACGTGCTGCGCACCGGCGTCAGGGCCTCAGTTCCGTTGGGGAACTGCGGCTTCACCTTGAGCGTGGTGGACTCGTCGATCGCCGGGATCTTCCAGAGGACGTCGTAGGTTTCGTGGTCCAGCTGGGTGAGCTGCAAGTAGCCCGGCTTGAACTCGTCCGCGCGAGCCGGACCCACCACGCCGAGCAGCAACGCCACAGCCACGACCAGAAGCGAGAGCTTTCTCATGGCCGTTCCGTCGCCGGCTTGGTCTCGACGCTGACCGTGTATTCGCCGCGCATCTTGGCGTACGCGTCGTTGCGCGCACGCTGCCGGCGCTCGTTCTCCCATTCGCGCACGACTTTGTCGCGCACGGCGGCGAGTTGCGGCGCCACGGCCGGCGCGCGAGCCGAGACGCGCACGTAGTGCGCCCCGAAGCTCGAGTCGATCGGCCCCACCCATTCGCCGACCGGCACCCTCTCGAGAGTCGCGGCAAAGGAGCTGCCGAAATCGCGCGCCACCAGATCGGCTGGGGTTCGCGTCATCTGATGCGGCAGCAGGGTCGGCTTGCCAAGTTGCTCGGAGTCGGCACCCTTCCGAAGGGCCTCACGTGTGAGCGCCACGGCATGCACCATTCCCGGGCCGGACATCGACTCTCCGATGAAGACCTGCTCGAAGGTGAGGAGGGCCGGCTGAACGAAGCGCGCCGGGTTCGCTGTCAGGTACGCGGACAGGTCCGCGTCGCTCGGCGCCGGTGTCGACGCGTCCTCCTCCGCGATCATCTCGATCTTCTGGCGGACTCGACGCTTCACGACGAGGTCGTCACGCTCGAGCCCGAGTCGCACACCTTCCCGGTACAGGATCTCATCGCGTACGTACGACTCAATCAAGTGGTTCAACTCGGTGGTGGACGGTTCGCGACCTCTCGCTGCCACATACTGTGTAACGAGGTCGTCAACCACTCCCTGAGTGACGATGATGCGGCGCCCGCCGGCATCACCGGGCGCCATCCATCGATAGGCAGTGAAGAGTGCGATACCGATCAGCAGAAAGTGCAGCGTCGGTTCGCTGAGTAGCTTTCGAATGCGCATGGCCTCTACTTCGGCGAATACCAGATCGGCGACGTAAACGCCCGCTCCTGCGTCGTCATCGGCACCTTCGGGTCGGTGATCTTGATCTTGAAGTACGCTGCATCGTATGCCGTCCAGCGCGGCGTCGGGATCTCGAGCACGCGCGCGTAATAGACCGCCCGCACCGACGGATCGAAGTCCGGGTCTTTCCACACGGTGACGAGTTCCGGATCGCCGATGGTGTTGGTCCACGTGGCGGTGGCGATGTCCACCGTATTTCCCACCGGGGTCAGCTTGCCGTTGACGATCTTGCGCCGGTCCCTGTCGCCCCAGACCACGTCGTAGATCTTCTCCTGCGGCTTGCCGTCCTTGCCCAGCCATCCCTTGATGATCTGGATGCGATCGAGGTTGCCGCTGAACCTGTCTTTGAGCGCGGCGACGAGAAAGGTCGGCGCCTTGCCGGCCGGCGCAGCGGGAAGATCGGCGCCCATCGGCACACCCTTCGCGTAGCCGGCCACCGCCGGCGTGCGCGTCGCGTCAGCCTGCGTGAAGTCGTAGCCACCAAAAAACCGGACGAACATGCGCGGACCGCTGGTCGCGTAGGTCTCGCGGCGCATCATCGCGTCCCACAGCTCCGCACGCGTGTTGCCGGTCGACCAGACGGCGGTGTATCCCGCCGCCGTCATCTCCCAGCCTTTCACGATTCGGTTGGGGCCGAAGTTCAGCGCGTCCTCCTCCCACCGATCCGGCCGGGGCTCGGCGCTGGGGAATTTGGCGAAAAAGTTGTCTTCTTCGGCCGCCACGAGGCCGTTATGGGTGTCGGTTCCGCCCGCCATCCCGAACTTGAACGGGTTGGTCCCCAGATCCTGTTCCACCTTCAGGCCGTTCTTGAGCGCTTCCCGCGCGTATTCAGCGGCGATCATGCCGGGCTTCTTCGGCGTCTGAGTCAGGTTGCCGCGGTCCCACAGCTCGTAGGCGGCGAATTCGTCGGTCGGCGACAGCGACGGATGCGACTCGCTCTGCCCCTTCATCTGAATCGCTTCGAACAGCGGCTCCCACCGCTGTCGCGCCTCGGCCCACGCCTTGGTGAGCGGGTCACCGCTGAAGGTCGTCAGCGCGAACATCCGGCCGTTCGAGAGATTGCCGTTGTGCGGGATGGCGAGGATCTTCCCGCCGGTGGTCTTTTCCCATTCGGTCATCCACTTCCAGAGATCCTCGGGGTTCTCGCTCTGGAACGTGGTGTACGGCAGCACCTGGTCGGCCTTGTCCTTGTTGTCGCGATAGATGATGTTCCGATGGAGGTTGTCGCCGCCGCCGGCGTTCGACGTCCACTCGTAGCCGATGAACGCCGTAAACCGCCCCGGTTCGTTGTACTTCTCTGCGATCGTGGTGTTCTTGGCCCAGACGCTCTTGGCAAACTTCGGATCCGTCGCGGCCGGCGGCAGCTTCTTGTTCGCCTGTGCCGCGACCAGTTCCATTACGGCCTTCTTCGCCTCCACTGGACCACCGTTGAACATGTCGCGCCACTTTTTGAGCGTCGGATCGGCCATCATCTCGGGATTGCCGCCCTTGATCTCGGTGATCATGCCCATCATGTCGGAGTGATCCGTGATCGCGACCCAGTCGAGCGGCTGCCCGAGCCTCACCGGCTGTCCGCTGGTCGACGTGACTTCTTCGCCGCGCGCAAACCGCGTGGCCTCCTCCGGACCGAGCGTCGCGCCGCTGCCGCCGGCATCAACCGACCACGCCGTGTGGACGTGCTCGTCACCAAAGTACGGGCGCTCGGGATAGCGACGGCCTGCGTACGGCGAGTAGCCAGGCTCCTTGTGGAATTTGGCGGGATCGGCCGGCTGGATCTCGCCGCTGTCGGCGGTCACCGTGCCCACGCTGGACGGCGCTCCGCCAAGTTGCACGGCCGGCGGCGCTTCCGCGGCAGGCGTGGCCGGGGGGGACTGTGGCCCTCCGCAGGCGGTGGATAACAACACGGCGCCAATCACGATTCGTTGCCTCATGCCATGACACCTTACCCTATGTCTTTCGCCGACGAAATCGCACCGTCCACGATCGTTAAGATTGAACGAAGTATCTTGGCCGACGCAGTGACCGTGGTCCGCGCCGCGTAACTGGCCGATCCCGCGAGCCGGACGAACAGCCCCGCCAGCACCGCTGAATAGAGTGACTTCAGAATGGCCTTGTCGTCCTGACGAATTCGAAGAATGGCCCTCCAAACAGTTCTGGGCCGTGAAGCTGGCGCCCTCGTGAGCGTCGCGATTCCGACGGTTCGCGTCACCGCATCGTCGGGTGTATCACTTGCGCGTCCCGACCGCCGCCTTCGCCGCTTCGCGCCGATCCCGCTGTTCGGACATCAGTCGGTAGGTGATGTAGTACTTGTAGATGTTGCTGACATAGGTGACTGTTTCACGGCCAATCCGTTCCGAGGCGACACGCTCGACGTTGCCGAACCACACGTTGGGATCGAGGCCCCTCTTCTCCGTCTCGCGTCGGAGCTGTTTTACGCGTCCTGGACCGGCGTTGTACGACGCGAACGTCATGAGGCCCTTGTTGAGGTCGTCCATGGGATCGTCTTTATAGTACTGGTCCATCATGAACCGCATGTATTTCACGCCGGCGTGGATGTTCGCGTCGACCTTCGTGATGTCGCCGACGTTCAATTCCTTGCCGGTCGGGGGCATGACCTGCATCACGCCAATGGCACCCACCGGGCTTTTGACGTCCTGGTCCAGCGTTGACTCCTGGTACCCCTGCGCCGCCATCAGCAGGGAGTCGATGTTGTACTCGGCGCCATATTTCTTGAACAGTTCGGCGACCGCCTGTAGTTTCTGGCGCTCGGTATCAGCCGCAGCGTTCTTCGCGTACTTGACGCTGTCCAGATAGCGGCGTTCGATCGTGTTTCGGAAGGCGTCGCCTTTCGGGTGCTTTCGGAGCCACGCGTTGACGGTCTCTCGGAGCTTGGGGTTTTCCTTGCGAAACGCGACGGCCAGGCTGCCTCCGGACCGCACGGCGATGCCGGAGTGCACCTTGGTGCCGGTGAAGACCTTGCTCCAGAACTCGGCCAGGTAGTCGTCCACGACGGTGATCGGAACGAGGCCGGCGTTGACCATCTCGAGCACGTCGTCGTCCTCGAGCACGTCGGGAGCCTCGTCGATCACCACCGCCGGCTTGCCGCGCGCCTTCAGTTGGGCGTTCAGGCGGACGAGGCTCTCCTCATAAATGCTTCCTTTGCGGACAAACACTTCCTGGCCGGCGAGATCGTCCACGCTCGCAATCGGCGGCGCGCCGGGCCCGGTGACCACGACTTCACTCACGTTGGTGCGCGTCGGCACAGAGAAAGCGGCGAGCTTCTCCAACTCGGGCCTGACCGTCACCATGGCCGCAACCATGTCGACTTTGCCGCTCGCGAGCGCGGGGTACAGCTGATTGCGCGTCATCGGGACGATCACGACGTGCACCTTGAGGTTGCCGGTCTTCAGGTCCGTGTTCAGATCGTTCTCGAACAGCTTCAACGATTCATAGGTCAGCCCGCGTTCCTGCCCCTTGTCGATGAAGTAGTGCGTGCGGTTGAACGTCACGGCCACGCGAATCGCGCGCCGCTGGACCATCGCGTCAAAGTCATCGGTGAAGGGCCGGTCCATCACGAGCCGCACGCTTTCCGGGAGCGCGTCGTACGGCGAGGCCGTTTGCGGAATTGCCGCGTCGTCAGCCGGCGACGGTGTGGCCACCGCCGTCGCTGGCGGTGCGGCCTTCTGCTGACCAGAGCAGGCCGTGACCGCCGCGAGAAGCAGGGCGACCACTCCCCGACAAACGCCGAACTGCAGGCGCACGGTGTTCATAGTGTCTTTTTCAGTGCATCGCGCGGAGCTGTTCGGGGCCTGAATCACTCATCCTCTCCCGGATCGCAGGTGAAGGACGTGCTGTTTTGAACAGCGTCGCGTCCGTAGTCCAAGTAGCGTTCAGGCGGGGACGCGGAAGTGAACCTGGCGCCGAAATAGAGTGAATGGCGCGCTACGACACCGGTGGCGATCACAAACCGGAAGGTGGACGCCATCGGAACGGTGCTGACTGTACTTCTGATTCGAGTTCCCGCGTTGACGCTCCCGAGCGAGACGATTTTAAAGCGCCGTTCGTTCGCGCGAGTTGAAGCGAACAAGGATGTCGTCGTAACGGCGGTCCGCTCGAACACGCTCGAAGTCGGGCCACCACCGGCTGAAAATCGCGAACAGCATGTCTCTCCCGTCGATCGCGGCCTCACAGAAGCGCATCGCTGCTTCGTGGTCACCAACTGCGGTTGCGCTGACAGCCAGCACGAACGGCTGGACGTACTCACGCCGGTCACGGTCCACCAGCGACTCGTAGAGGCTGCGCGCCCGATCCTGACAACCCGCCCGCATGTACGCGGGGACCAGTCCCAAGGCGACCCAGTTGTGGCCAGAGTTCGCCCACAACGCCTCGAAAATGGCAATCGCCTCTCCATGCTGGCCGTTCCAGTGGTAGGCGCAGGCGAGTTCCCACTTCGCGAGAAACGAGTCCGGATCGTGTAGCACCGCGTTGTGCGCCTGGAGCACCGCTTCGTCGAATCGTTGTACCGTCGCGAGCGCCAGCGAGAGGACCGTTGTCGCGTAGGCCGAGAGGGGATCGTCCTCTACAGCCCGTTGCGCTTCGGCGAGACCGTCCTGGTCGCGACCGACACCCCATTGCAAAAAGAAGAGACCATACCAGCAGCGTGCTTGCGTGTATCGGGGATTGAGGGTGAGGGCTTCGCGAAAGCCCCGTTCTGCCTTGCTGAAATCGCGCTCCCAGAGCAGGGCAGTGACGGCGAGCGCGTTGTGGGCTTCAGCGGACTCGGGATCGATTCCGGTTGCCCGTGTGGCAGCCTCGACGGCCCCGGGCATCGTGTCGGTGGGGCGACGGTACCCGTAGTAGGCAAGGGTGGTATGTGCGTCAGCCGCTCCCGCCCAGGCCTGCGCATATGCAGGATCAAGAGCGACAGCTTTCTGGAAGCTCTCCAGCGCTCGCTCAATCCAAGGACCCCTTCGGTACAACATGGCCCGGCCCTTGAGATACGCCTGATAGGCTTCCATGTTGTTCGTCGTGACCCTGACGAGTCGCGGTGGACGACCAGCTTCAAACGCGATCTTCAAACGCTCGACAATCGCTCGTGCGATCTCGTCCTGCACGTCGAAGATGTCTGCTATCTGGCGGTCGTAACGCTCCGACCAGAGCTGAAAGCCGTTGGCGGCATCGACGAGTTGCGCCACGACTCGCACCCGAGTGCCGACCTTACGCACACTTCCTTCGAGCAGATGACGCACGTCAAGCCGCCGGGCGATGTCACTGACTTCGAGTGATTTCCCCTTGAACGAAAACGACGAGCTACGAGCGGCGACGCGAAGGCCGTCGATCTGTCCGAGCGCGTTGATGATCTCCTCCGAGATGCCATCGCTGAAGAACTCATTCTCGGCATCCGCGCTCAAGCTGGCAAACGGCAACACGGCAATCGACGGCGCCTCCTTGACAGGCGTCGAGACTGGCTGTGTCAGCGCGGCCTGGACCTCGTCCATCGTCTGGTATCGCTGGCCCGGCTGCTTCGCAAGGCACTTGTGCGCAATTGACGAAAGTGTCGACGACGGTCGGAGGGGCGTCGGATCGTCACGCAGCACTGCACTGAGCACTTCCGCGGTCGTCGTCCCGTTGAAGGCGCGGTTCCCGGACAGCATCTCGTACAGAACGGCGCCAAAACTGAAGATATCCGACCGCACGTCCAGCGGTTTGCCCGCCGCCTGCTCCGGCGACATGTATGCCACCGTCCCGACGACCGTCCCGGCATTCGTTGACGTGACGCCGGGCTCGGCGTTCAACGACTTAGCCAGCCCGAAATCGAGCACCTTGGCGCCGGCTGGCGTCAGCATCACATTCCCAGGCTTGAGGTCACGATGCAGAATGCCGTGGCGGTGGGCGTCGGCGACCGCTGCAGCGATTTGCCTCGCCAGCTTCAGAGCTTCGCTGGCAGGTATCGGACCGCTCAGGGTGTTGCCGTCCAGATATTCCATCACCAGGAAGTCCACGCCATCCTGACGCCCGATGTCATACAAGGTGCAGATGTGCGGATGGTTCAGCACCGCGACCGAGCGGGCTTCGTGCTCGAATCGTTCGCGTGCCTGCGAATCATTGGCCATGTGCGCGGGCAGGACCTTGATCGCGACCGTACGATCGAGCCGTGTGTCGCGCGCTCTGTAGACCTCGCCCATCCCGCCGGCCCCGATGCGCGCCCCAACCAAATACGGACCGATACGGTTTCCCTCCAGGCTTCTCGCGATCGCGGTGGCGTCGGGCGGCATTGCCGATGAATTCATCGCGCGGTCGTGAGAGTCGAGCAGGAGTTCCACTTGCTGCTGCACTGACGCGTCCCCATCGCACGAATTCGCGACGTACGAGCGGCGCGCATCGGCCGGCAGCGACACTGCCGCCTCGAATATTTCGCGCACGCGCGGCCAGTCGTTGGGAGTGGGCGGCATGGGGTACCAAGTGATTCTAGCGTAGGCACGGGCCTGACGCGCTCTGGCGTGTGCTGTATCGACCGAACGTTCGGACACCATCGCGGAAGGCATCGAGGTCCGCGTGCCGGTGCCGGAATCCATCGTGCGTCTCGTAGCCCTGGTCGACGACATGGTGCTTGTTGACGACAACGACCTGCTCGAGGCGATGCAGCTTTCGGTCCGGACGCTGGGGCTCGTAGTGGAACCATCAGCCGCTGCGGGGCTCGCCGCCATTCGCGTTCACAATCTGCCGGGTGAGCGGTTGGCGACCGTTTTGACCGGTAGCAATCTCCGGGATGAACACTTTCGCGGCCTAAGCACTGGCCGTTAGATGCGCTCGCAGCTGCGCACCAAACGAACCGATGGCCCGTTCATCGGGCGTTGGCCGCGCGATACAGGACCCACGCAGCCAGCGCCGCCGACTGGCGTAGATCATCTTCGACAACATAGTCGTAAACGTCCATGTTGGTGTGATAGCTCCGCGGACCATAAAGCGGATCCTGGAGGAAGACGGCAGTCGGCAGGCCGGCGCGCTCGAAGTTAGCCTGATCCGACCCGCTCGATCGGCGCACCGAAACGAACCCCTGGCCTTCCGCACGGAACGGCGCGAGCCAGTCCTCAGCCACGGGGGCAAAGTCGGCGCGCTCCTGTACCTGCAATCCGCGATACCGCCCGGCTCCGCTGTCGGCGTTCAGATACAGGTACAGCTTCTCCACTGGGCGCTCGGACATCCGCTTGACGTAGGCGGCCGAGCCTCGCAGTCCGCGTTCCTCACCCGCCCACAGCGCGACCCTGACGGTGCGCGCGAGCGGCAGCTTCAGGGTTTTCAGCATCCGCATTGC
Organism: Acidobacteriota bacterium; assembly: GCA_046732715.1. Lineage (GTDB taxonomy): Bacteria > Acidobacteriota > Vicinamibacteria > Vicinamibacterales > 2-12-FULL-66-21 > JALZOC01. The sequence goes on from JBKPNQ010000265.1 coordinate 16,658, forward strand.
GTCGATCAGGACCGCGCAGTTGGCACCGTTGTCGGTCGCGCCGGCACCGACGTGCCACGAATCGAGGTGCGCGCCGACCAACACCACCTCGCCTGGAAAATCGCTGCCGCGGATTTCCCCGAGCACGCTGGTGTGGCCTCTATCGTCGAGGAACTCGCTTTCCAGTTCCACTTCCAGTTTGACCGGAACGCCGTGCTGCATGAGCCGAAGAATGTGGTTGTAGCTTTCGACGGCGAGATTGAACCCTGGCGGCGGCGGTGGATTGAAACCGGGACGCCCGAACGGACCAAAGGCGACGATCGTCCCATGGTTGCCGATGGTCGGATTCAGCCATGCCACCACGCCTTCGTTTCGCAGAAACGTGTAGAGCCGCCGCGTCTCGTCGTCTTCTTCTTCACGCGTTTTCTGCACACGTGGGGCCTGGCTTGCGGCGGCCGGCGGTGTCGCTGGCTTGAGCGGCGGCGCGGCGGGTTGACGCAACAATGCGAGGTCGGCGTCGGCGGATCGTCGAAACGCGAGATCCGCTTCCGCGACAGGCCGCCAGGCGTCGGTCAGCGGACGGATCTGGTCGGCGAGCAGGAGGATCTTGCCTTTCAACTTCCCTTTGTAGCGCGCGATGATCTCGTCGACCGGGACTCCCGCGCGACCCGGCGTCTGGAACAGCACCGGCTCGCCGACGACACGGCCCTGGATCGGCGTCGACCACGGCGATGGAATCGCAGCCAGGGTCGCGAAGCCGGGTTCGACGATGCGGACCGCGTAGCGGCGGTAGCTCCATCCCGGCTCGGACCACTCGGACGAGGTCGCGGAGAACTGCTCCACGGCGTCGAGCCCGATATCGCGCAGGGTCTGCTCCACCCACGAGGCGGCGCGGCGATACTCGCGCGAGCCGGTCAACCGAGGGCCGTGCACATCGGTCAACTGAAAGGCATAAAGCGGCGCAGCTGAGCGTTCGTGTGCCTCGCGTCGGATTGCGTCCAGCCGCTCGGCGTCGCGATCTTGCCCGACCGGTGCAATGCCGGTCCCGACAATCAGTAGGACAACCAGGAGATGACGCTGATGCATTGATCCCTCCGGCGTGGACGCTCTCGGAGTGCCCGTGCGCTCCCATCGACAGACGATGGAAGAGTGGATCAATCAGGGCGACACTGTCAACTCCCATCGCCAGGCGATGGGTAGACGAGAGGCCGCGGGCAAGAGGTGCGCTATTCCGCGCGCAATGCAGCAATCGCGTCTACACGGGTGGCGCGACGGGCCGGGAGGTAGCCGGCGACGAGCGCGATCACACCGAGCAGGACAGCAACCGACACGAACGTCGCTGGGTCACCCGGCTCGACGCCGTATAACAGGGCGGCGAGCAGCCGCGTGAGCAGCAGCGCCGAACCGGAGCCGATGACGATGCCGACGGCCGTCACCACGGCGGCGCGCCGCAGGACGAGGCCGAGGATGTCTCGCGCCTGCGCGCCAAGGGCCATGCGAATCCCGATCTCGGCTGTCCGTTGCGCGACCGCCTGCGCCATGACACCGAAAATTCCGATCGTGGTCAGCAGCAGCGCGAGCGCCGCGAACGCCGACAGCAACCACGCGCCCATGCGTGTCCGCCACATCGCGTCGGCCACGCGGTCGTCCATCGTCTTGAGCTCGCTGAGCGGGAGGTTCGCATCCAGTGCACGCACCTCGCGGGCGATGGCCGGCGCCAGCGTTGCAGGACCGAGCGCGCTTCGGACGAACAGACGCATGCGCGACTGATACGACTGGGCGAGCGGCAGATAGACGTCGGGCACTGGCGCGGTTTCGATCGCGCGATAGCGCACGTCGCTGACGACGCCGATGACCTCGGACGCGTCGCCGCTGCCGGCCGAGCCCTGTCCGGCCCACATTCGCTTGCCGATCGGATCCCGGTTCGGCCACAGCCGGCGCGCGGCGGTTTCGCTGACCAGCAGCACCTTCGGCTGGCCGGCGCGGTCCTGCTCGGTGATGTTCCGGCCGCGCAGCAGTCTCATCCCGAGCGTATCGAGAAGGCCCGGCGTGATCCAGTGAATACCGACGGAAGGATCACGGCCGTTGCGGAAAGGCTCCTTCGCCGGCGGGAACCACGCGATGGTACTGTTGCACCCGCCTGACACCGGCGCGCACAGGCCAAGCGCCGCCGATCGGACGCCGGGCAGCGCGCCGACCCGCTCGAGCAGCTGCCCGTAGAACTGCTGTCCGCGGTTGCTATCGTAAGCCGCGCTCGGCAGGTCGATTCGGACGGTGAGCAGCCCCGTCGGGTCGACGCCGATGCCGGTCTCGCGCAACCGATCGGCGCTGCGGAGCATCAGGCCGGCGCCAGCAAGGAGGATCAGCGCCAGCGCAATCTGCACCGTGACGAGCACCGCGCGTGAGTCGATCCAGCGGCCGTCCCCTCCCGTCTTCCCCGTCTTCAGCGCATCGACCGGGCGCAGCATCGACGCCTGCGCGGCAGGCAGCAGCGACACGAGGATCGCCGTGAGCACCGCGATGCCGGCAGTGAACATCAGCGTCATCCCGTCCAGGCCGATCATCGATGCGCCAATACGGGTCAGTCCCGACGCGCCCGTGATTCTCGGCGTTCCGGGGGCGATCGCGGAGCGGAAGAAGACGTCGGGCTCGGGCATCATGGCGGCGGCACCACCGAGCAGCGCGAAGGCGACAAGCAGTCCGCCGGCCGCGCCAAACATCGACAAGACGACCGCCTCGGCGAGGAACTGCCGCACGATCCGTCCGCGGCTCGCGCCAATCGCGACGCGCACGGCAACTTCGCGACGACGGGCCATCGCTTTGGCGGCGACGAGATTCGTCAGATTGACGCACGCGATCAGCAGCACGAAGCCGACTGCGCCGAGCAGCACCACCGACGCCCGGCGGACATCGACATCGACGCGTGACGCGTACATAGAGGTGGCGCGCGCCTTCCAACCCGGCATGCCGATGTCCCGTCGCGCATGCACGGCGTCGACCTGACGGCCAAGGACCTCCACGGCGGACGCAGCCGCTTGCTCCGTCACGTCGCGCTTGCGTCGCGCGACGATCGTGTACGAATGGGACTGGGCCTGAGTCAGCTGCGAGGGCTCGAAGGCGGCGAGCGGCACCCACACGTCGGCATTGCCAATCAGACCGCGGAACCCCCGCGGCAGGACACCGATCACGGTGTAGGGCGTCGCATTGATGCGAATCGTCCGTCCGACCATCGCCGGATCGCCGCCGTACCGCCGTGTCCACAACCCGTCGCTGATCATGACAGCGCGCGGCGTACCGGTCGTGTGCACCTCGTCCCAGTTGAACGCGCGCCCGATCGACGGCGCGACGCCGAGCACGGACGGATACCGTTCGGTGACGACTTCGCCGCGCACCCGCTGCGGCTCGCCGTCGCCCGATAGGTCGAGGTCGCGGCCCGCGAAGAAGGCGGTTTCGTCGAAGACCTGTTGCAACGAGGTGAACGTCCGGTACTTCGGGTACGACCAGACGTTTTCATTGTAGACGCCGGGACGCTCGCGCTCCGGCACCAGCATGTGCACGAGCATTAGCCGCTCGGCGTCGGCGAACGGCAGCGGCTTGAGCAGCACGGCGTTGACGACGGCGAAGATTGCCGTATTGGCGCCGATGCCGAGCGCCAGCGTGGTGATCGCGATTGCCGTAAATGCAGGAGCGCGGCCAAGCAGCCGCAGAGTGTAGCGGGTGTCCTGGATGAAATCGCGCACCGGACCCTCTCCTTTATTGATGTCGATCGCGGGCTCAACCGCTGAACCCCACACCGCGAGCCGATGCCGTGGTGCGTGCAAAAGGACGCGCCACATCTCCCGCTGCAGCCATCGCCGCGCGGCACGCTCGCCGCTCACGCCGCGGATTCGCGTCAGCTCCTCGACCGTGTCGCCGAGCACCCATTCGCGCTCGCAGAGCGGCGTGGCCAACCGAATCACCAGCAGCGCCAGGCGGGTCATTTCTCTCCGGGGGGCTTCGTCCGACCGGACCCCCAAACACGCTCTCTCGCGGGGACCCCACGATCCCCGCGCCGTTCGCGTGGCCTCCTCGCTGCGCTTGGTCGCCCACTGCGCGTCATGAGAGCGTTTTCAGCCGCCGCTCGATGCCGGCCGTCATGCCGGTGAGCGCTCGGTAGGCGTCACGCAGCGATCGCGCGCCGAGCGGTAGCAGCTCGAAGTGCCGCCGGCGCCGGCCGCCACGCTCCGGCGTCGGCGCACCGATGCGTGAGCGGACGAGCCCCTTACGCTCCAGCCGCTCGAGCGTGGTGTAGACGGCGCTGATCGACACCTCGCGCCCCGCGTGATCCTCGATCTCGCGCCGCACAGTGGCGCCGTAGGCGTCGGGCCCCAGGCGAATCAGCGCCAGCAGGATCAGTTGTTCGAAATCGCCGAGCGTGACGGACGTTGGCGACGACATATATGCTCCACTACGTGGAGGTTATTCAATAGACGGAGGCACCGCCGTTTTGGTTGGTCTGGCGGAATCTGGAGGCGGACAGACGCGAGGTGCATCCCCGCGGCGTCCGCTGAGCCGGCTCGCGCTATCCTCAGCGCTGAATATGTGCCGGCAAGGGTCTCGGCACGAGCTTCGAGCGGTCCTGCCACGGCAGCACCGGCATCGTCGGGTGATCGGGACCGAACGTCCGGAGAGCCACGAGCTCTGTTTCGCCCGTGTTTTCGATGTCGACGCTGTTCGCCGTCCCCGCCGGGATGATAAAGCACCAGTTGCCGAGATCTCCCGGCTTCAGCGCACGGGGCGCGCACGCGGGGTGGGCTCCGACCGTCCCCATGCCCTGCACGACGATCAGGTCGCTTCCGACGGGATCCTGCAATCGATATCTGACGCCCGGCTGAATCACCAGCCGTTTGGATGCGAACACCTGGTGGTTGTTCTCGCGGCCGAAGGCGCCGTAGACGATCCAGTGGTCCGTGACCTCTCGCCCGTCGCAGCTGTCCCGGTCAAGGATCGGCGTGCAGGTATGCCGTTCGGCGTAGCGCGGATCATGGATAGACGCCCAGTCGAGCGCTTCATCGGAGACCAGATAGTCGAGAAGCGCGTCGCGATCCCCCTCAGCGTCCGCCGCCGCATCTCCGCGCAGGCGCTCCGGAATCTCGCGCCCAACGAGCAATGAGCGCGGAATCTTGGGCATCGGCTCGTACATCCGATATCCATCGTCATAGAACTGCGGCTCGTAGTGCGGCAGGAGAGCCGCTGGGCCGTGCAGGACCTGGTTCTTCATGATCATGGCCGCACCAGGGTGCATGTAGACCCAGCGCGCGTGCTGCTTCAACACCTTCGCCGGATCGTCCCAGCCCTGGCGTGTCAGATGCGCGCGGAGCTCGGCGGGCCCGAAGGTTTCATGCAGCCCGACGGCCATGAAACACTGCTCATCGAAGAGATCGAAATCGACGACCATCGCCGGCTCGATCCAATACGCTTCTTCCTTACAGTCGTGCGTGTGATGAGGAAGCCGGCTGCGATTGATGAAGAACTTGCTATAGCGGCGCATGCCGTGGCCGAGCGGCCTGAGACGCGGGCCAAGGATGACATCGGGGCAGAGCTGGACGAAGTCTTCCAGGGCGACGAGCTTCTTCTCGCCGCCATCCACGACGACGATGTAACAGCGGCCCGAGCCGAAGAAGCCGTGCGAACGAAGGAACTCTTCCTCGGAGGTGAAGCCCTGGTAGCCGAACCAGACCTCATCCCACTGGAATCCCGGAAATGGCGTGCGGTGTGCGGAGATTATCGGATTGCCCGCACCGGATGCACAGAACGGCCGGCACATCATGGCGGTGTTGGTGGCGAGCACACCGCCGCCGGCCTGGATAGCCCCTTCGCAAAGATTCGTGAGGCCGTCCCCCTCGAGGATCGTGAACTCGCGACCGTACAGATTCTGACGTGTGATGCGCATGACCTAAAGAGTAATCCGAATGCCGGTCTCAGTGCGTTCACCGACAAGAACGCTGCGCAAGGTCTGTGGCTCAGCGCTCCGCGACGCTCAGGTCACGCGCGGAAACTCGGTGATCCTGATATTGGTGCAGCCATAAGGGATGAGCGTAATCGTCTCCTCCGGCCCCGGCGTGGCCTTCCTGCCCGGATCCGCCCAATTTCGATCCGACGATGAACGCTCCCCGGCCCAGCCGTGTTCGATCTTCCAGTCGGGCAGGCGCCGCGCGTGCGCCGTGGCCGACATGCCGGCGCCGTCTGGCGAAAACGGGCGTTCCCCGATCGGCTGCTCCGTGAACCTCAAACCCGCGACGCCGTCACCCGCTCCGATCAAGCCGTAGTTCCACGGCGTCGTCGGACGCACTTCGAAATCGCCGTGCGGCAGCTCGCGGTGCGGCTTGTCGGCGTTGACGCGAGTCCACCGCTCGCCCAGCTTCAGCGAGTACACGAGCGGGCCTCGTTCGATCGCGATCGCGTCGTTGTAACGCGACGTCACCCTGGGCGTCATCGGCAAACGGATGGAGAGCTCCGTCTGCCCGCTCCACTCGCGATCGATCCGGTGCATCGTCCCCGGCTGCATCGGCTGCGGCGCGTCGGAACCCACGCGAACGACGGCGCCCTCCGCCCACGTCGGCACTCGCAGCTGCAACCCGAACCGCACCGGACGATCCGGATTCACCGTCAGCGTTGCGGCCTCTCGAAATGGATAGTCGGTCTCGATCACGGCTTCGACGTTGACACCGCCTACCGCGCAGCGCACGCGGCTTGGCGCATAAACCGCCAGCGCCAGGCCATCGTCGGGTGCGCGCATCCACACGTGCGCTGCAAGCTTCGGCCAGCCCTGGTGCATGTTCGAGGTGCAGCACCCGTAGTTCGGCTCGAGGCCGAACAGGTTCGATTCGGGACCGTTCGTCGACCATCCGAACTCGGGATTGATCGTGCATTGCACCTGATTGACCTGCTGGTCGTACTGATGCGACCACATATCTGGCGAGATCGCCGCCGGCAGCGCGTTGAATGCGACGCGTTCCAGGCGGTCGGCAAACGCGGGGCTCCCGAACGTCACCAACAAGGTCTCGAGCGAGTACATGAACTCGACGACGGCGCACAGCTCGGTACCTTGCAACGGGTTCCGCCCGGACAGGCACTCGTCGCCGGAGAACATCCCGGTCACCTGACCGTGGTAGCGATCGAGGAAGTCGATCATCGCCGTGCTCCACGCGCGATCGGACGAACGCTGATCGAGCCGCCAGCTCAACGCCGACGCCTTCGCCGCCATCGCCGTGTTGACGACGTGCTTGGTCCATTTCCAGAGGCCACGGCGCGGCGTCGGCACCATGAGATCGTCAGTGCGGAACATCGCCTCGAAGTCCACCCCTTGGGATCGCAGCGTGCGCGCAAGATCGAGCAGCCACGACTCGGGCTGACGTTCGTAGACGTAGAAGATCGGCACGAGCCCTTCGTACCAGCGGAAGCTTCCCCAGTCGTACAGCGGCGTCCGCTCCAGCCCCTGCGACATCGCGCGGAGGCTTTTCGCGACCGCTGCAAGCGCACGCGGATCGGCGGTCGCGTCGTGGTACTGCGCCAGCACCTTGTTCATCAGCAAGATTGCCCAGAGGTCGTAACGCTTGCTCACCGCGTCCGTCGGATACGGTCCGTACCAGCCATCGTCGCGCTGATGATCGATCACGTAGGCGACATGTTTCGTAATACGCGCCTTCAGCGGCTCGTCGTCGAGCAGCCACGCGAGTGGAATCGCGCCGTCGAGCCAGTACGGCGCGCGCTCCCAGCCTTCGGCCTTGCCGCCGAACCATTGACTGTCGGCAATGTCCGGCCAGAACTCGTCGAGATGTCCGGTCAGACCGGACGCCTGAATCCGCAGTTGACGCAGAAGCCATCCTTCAGGGCGAATCGCGCCGATCGGGAGCGGCGTGAAGGCGCGCGCGCCAAGCGGTGGCGCGGTGACGGCAGCGATCTGTCCGGGTGATGACCAACCCGTGCGCACGGCGGTGAGACTGGCGGCAACGCTTGTGATGAAGGTGCGTCGATCTAACGTCATGGTTGAAGACCCGCCACGAACTGGGAACTGTAACGGCTTTGCAACGGAAGCTCATCCCGGATAGTCTCTCGGCCCCCCAAATAGCCAATGTGAGGATCGCATGGATCCGCGACGTTAGCGGCTCGCGCGGCCGGCCACGTCACGAGCCTGCACTCGTTCGTGACCGACCTGCGGCCGGACGCTTCTCTTGATCCTGTGAGGCCGTCCGGCCTGGGTCAGAAGCCGGTGAGAAACCCTTCGACGTTGACCACGCCGAATCCCATGCTGGCGGCATAGCTGCCGTTCGCGTTCTTCGCGTTCTGCCGCAGCGCGGCACCGACCTGCGACGCGCTCGGAATAGTTTGCTGGGTCTTCGATGCTCGAGAGAGCAGGAGTGCGATAGTGCCGGTCACATGCGGAGCCGCCATGCTCGTACCGCTCATGGCGCAGACGTCGTCGAACGAGCCGCCCTGTGCCGCCAGCACCTCGAGGCCCGGCGCCACAACGTCAGGCTTCTGGACGGAGCGCTGATCGCGGGTCGGGCCAAACGACGACGTATCCACCATTTTGAGCGGAGTCGACGATCCGACGGCGCCCACCGTGATGACGGAGAACGCCGTGCCGGGCACACTGAGCGTCATGTTTTCATCAGCGTGATCGAGAAACACCGATGGCTGGGTCCCGCCTTTTTCCAGCCAGGCATGGACCTCGGCGACCGTCCTGACCGCGACGGCTTCGATGTCGAGCGTCCAAGTGCCAGCGGCGAGCGGCGTAAACGCGGCGCCTCCGAGCTCGACCACGAGACGGCTGTCGCCATTGTCAGGGTGCCGCCGCAGCAGCTCCATGCGGAATGGTCCGCCTCCGGTGAGGCGTCCCTTGACGACCGGCGTCGCCATATCGATCCAGTCCGACTGCGCACTGCCAGGCGAGGTGAGGCGGAAGCGCAGGGCATTGATGGAGTCCCACCACAGCTCGACGCGGTCGCGATTCCAGGTCGGATCGGTAAACGACTGCCACTTCAGCGTGTCAGCCGCGTCGGGAAGCAACTGAACTTTGGCATGTCCGCGATTCGTGCGCTCGTTGCCAGCAGATTTGACGATGATGCGGCCTGGAGTCCGCCCGCCCCCGGAGAACTCGTCGAAGCCGACCTCGAGCGCCGATCGACCGTCATGGGCGCCCGCGTTCATTCCCGCGCTGAGATTCACGACGACCGGCAACTTGGCTTTGGCCGCAAACTCGCTGACGAACTTCAGCGCGGCCAGGTGCGACATCGAGTAAGGAATGTTCTCTCCGGTCGCCGCAACGACGATGAGGATGCGGGCCTCGGGCGCGACGCCACCGGCAAAACTGCCGACTTTGCGGCCGGCCGCGATGCTTGCGACGTGCGTGCCGTGTCCCTTGACGTTACGCGAGAGCGCGGCAGGCACGCTGATTGTCGGCGGATTCGTGCGGCTGTCCTCGATCCACGTTTGAATCGTGTCGCGATCGTAGAACGCGCCGAAGTTGAACTCGGGTCCGAAGCCCTGCGCCGAGGGCGGTTTCCCGTTTGGATCGCGCTGGTCCCACACGCCCACGATGCGTGACTTTCCGGCGTCGTCCTGGAATGCGTGGTGAAGTACGTCGATGCCCTCGTCGATGATCGCGACCACCGCGGCGTCGCCTCTTTCCGAGAACGTGGTTCCGAGCGCCGTGTACTGGTCCTTGACGCCGATGAACGGAATCGAATGTGCGCACTCGGCCTGCACCGCACGTCCACTGTCCTCGACGCCGATGACGCTGGGATCTTTGAGGAGGCCCTTGACCGTCGCCTCCGAGCCGCTGATCGCGAGGACCGTTCCCATGCGGACGTGAATGTGCAGATCCGGTACGGCCGACGGCTGCCACGCCGGGTCCGACACCCGTAGCAACATGTGGCGCTGCTCGACCGGCTCCGCCACGCTGCGGTCGCGCGCGCCAGCAAGCATCGGGTCGGGCCCCGCCGCTGGCGTCAGGCCGCCGGCGCGATGACATTCGACCGCTTGCCACAAACGATCGACGATGTCGCGCCCCTCGTCAACGTCGTGAAGCTGCAGGACCTCGTCGAACTGCCGGTACGTGGACGACACCTCGAACGCGTGCATCGACGGATGTGCGAGGTAGACGTCGAGCGCGGTGCGTGCCTCCGCGAATTTCCCAAGATCGACGAGCGCTTCGACACGGCTGGCGCAGTCGAACGCGGGGAGGATCTTCTTGTCCTTCTGCAATCTCTCCTGTCGTCGGTCGAGCGTGGAGACGACCTCCACCGCGATCGTTTCGGCGGTCTTCGGATCCCCCTGACGACGTCCGTCGCGCGCCGCCCGGAGCATCAGGCTCGCCGCGTTGACGCCGTGCCAGACCTGTTCCGGATCGCCGGTGTAAACCGAGTGGTACGCGTCGATCGCCTGCGTCATCCACCGCGTGGCCTGCGGATCCCGCGGGGCGTTGACGTACTGCTGCTTGTAGACACGCCCCATCAGACCGCGCGCTTCGTACGATTCGTCGTTCTTCGTCGGCACATCGGCGACGATCTTCTTCAGGACCTTCAGCGCCGCGGCAAAATCGGTGAGCTCGATGAGCGATTGCGCGTAGAGACGCCGGACGGTCGGATCCTTCACGCCGGACGCGATCACTGCCGCGCCGTAGCGCGACATGAGCGAGAACTGACGCTTGCGGCGCAGCTCGTCCAGGTCGGCCCTCGCCGCTTCCTCAGGATAGGCAGTCTTGTTGCTTTTCAGATACCCCGTGAGGGCGGACACGAGGCCGTCGCTGCGGTGGTAATCGTGGCGGTTGAGCGCAAGATTAAGGAGGGTCGAGTAAACACGGGAATCCCACGGGATGACGTCGCCGGCCGTGTTCCGATTCGACGAAGGCGGGAGCGTGGGCACTACAGCAGCCAGATCGTGCCAGAACTTATCGTCGTTGTCCGACGCAGGCACGAGCGGCAGCGTGGACCACACATCGCCGGCGGCAATGGCGACCGGTTTGATGCAAATGCCGATGACGGGCGTCGCCGTTTTTCGTGCTCGTGCGATCCGTTCTCGATGCGCGTCCAGGCTTCCGGCCGACGAAATGACGACCATGACCGCGGCGCTTTGTGCGATGGCGGCGGCCGGCGAGAGTCGGCCCAGCCGGCCCGCATCGAGCGCGACGCTCGAGATCCAGCGATCGAATCCGAGCGCCGGGAGCGGCGGATTCAGCCGTCCTTCGACGAAGCTCTGATCTGCCGCATCGTGAATGACAAGAACAAGCGCCATGGTGATGGTTGAAGCCGTGAAACGTCAGCCGATCGTATTCGTGTAGAGCTCCGTGCCGTCGGACAGCAGCACTTTCTCGATCAACTGTTTCCCTTTGAATTCCAGCGTCATGAACCCGTGCGGCACGAACTTCTTCTTGTCGCTCTCGTCTTCCATGTCGTTGTTCCTGCCGTCGAGGGCTATGCAGGCGGGCGAATCGGCGGTTGCGCCAAGACGCTTCCAGCTGCAGTCCTTGATCACTTGCGAATGCCCGGCGTCGATGGGCGCGGAGACGACGTCCTTGTTCCGCACTTCGGGAATCCCGCCATTACCAAGACATCGGCCAAGCAGCCCCCACTGCGGGTGCGCATCGTAAATGACGCACTGATGCTCGTGTCCCCAGTACCAAACGGTGATGCGCTTGTCGTCGAGCCACTGTTTCAGCGCCTTCTGCAGCTTGGGTCCCTGCGAATCGAGGCGCGAAAAGAGCTGCTGATGGGAGAACAGCGCCAGTTTACGCGATCCCGCCTGGTTGACGATCATCGAGAGCCATGCCACCTGCGTGTTGTCCATGTCGTGATCGACGTACGCAGTGTCGAGACCGACCAGCAGCCAGTTCTCGTTCTGCATCGCGAAGTACGAGCTCGTCTGTCCGAGCTTTGGCAGAATCAGCTTGAAGTATCCGAACCCGCCCGAATACATCTCATGGTTGCCATTGAGGGCGCGATTGACCGTCGCGGCCTCGGTCGGCCAGACCTGGATGAAGCGCGCGTCCGTTTCCTTTTCGGTGCCGGAGTAGTAGACATCGCCGAGGTGCATGGCGATGTCGAATTTCTTGTTCTTGGCCAACTGGCGCATCTGGTTGGCGATCTTGGGAGCGCCATAGAGACCGGTGCCCCAGTCCGCGGCCATGGCCACGCGAAGATCGCCGGTCAGCGTGTCGGGGACATTCGTGGTCGGCCGAACGATCGGATGCGCCTGGTTCCGATCGACCCAGTCGGTGAGGCTCCAGACCCAGCGGAACCAGTCACCACCACCGACACCGGTGCCGAACTGGACCTCCTGGCCGCCGGACGGGAGCTGCTGCGCGACCGCCGCTTCTTCAGCCATCTTACTTTGTGCCAGCGAAACCTCGCGGTCCTGCGCCGTAACCATCACGTCGGAACCGAGTGCGTCAGCCTCCTGCTGCAGCCTCTGGACGATCTGCGCATAGCGCGCGAGGCGCAGTTGACCCTCCGGAGTCTTGGCGTCGGCGGGTATCTCTGCCTCAGAACCCGAAGCGGCTGGGGGTTGAAAACTTCTGGGAGTGACGATGCGGGTCCGAAGCGAATCCATGTGCGCTCCTCGGTAAACATCGGACGGTTCGACAATGCGGCGAGTTGGCGCGCGCCGGTCTTCACGTGAAGAAACGTTCCTGGTCGCCAGACCGTACGCGCGCGTCGCCGGGGTGCGCTAAAGGCCGAGCTAGTGGCCTGTCCACTAGCCTCCGGCTGCGTTGTGCTCGTGCATCGCGGGTATGTTCATCGTCCCGCCCTTCAACGTCAAGGAAGGAATCACCACACGGCTACCGCCTCTTGTATCTGAACGACACGACGGTCGCCTCGTCGATCACGAGCGGCTTCAGGAACCGGTGTGACGTGCCCGCACGCGGCACCTCCATCCGCACGGGCAGCACACCCGACGCCCGCCGCTGCAGATTCTGCACGTTGACCGACGGCGTGGTATCTGCCTGGCGCGCTTTGGCCTGTGCCGAACTCTGCGCCGTGTTCCGCGGCTCGTCGGTCCTGATCGTGACGCCCGATTCAGCCTTGCGTGTGTCGATCACCGGGGCCTCGGCCGTGACGTTGAGCGTCTCTGTCACGCCACCGAGTTTCATCGTCACGTCCACCTGCCGCGGCCGCTGGTCGAACACGAGCGATCGGTGAGCCGTTGCAAATCCAGACATCTGAGCCTCAACGACGAGCGGCCCTGACGGCAGTCCCGAGGCTACGTATGCGCCGGAACTATCTGTGATGGTCTGTTGACGCTGCCCTCCGCCCTGCACGATCACCGTCACGCCCGGGATCGGAGCGCCCGTTGGATCCACGATGCGCCCGACGATTTGGCCTGCTGTTGCGGTCATCGGCTGTCCCGCAATACCGCCACCAACACCGACCGCCATTCCTGAACCGATGCCCTGCACCGTTCCGCTCATCGTCGCGGGTTCGAACAAATCCGCCGCGAGCATGTTCCCATCGAACCGATTGACGCGGTACCGATCCGGCACGAACAGCTCCCACTCGAGCACGTTCACCGGCACGTCCATTTTCGGCAGCGTCATCTGCATATCGCCCTTTTTGGCAAATGGAGTTCCGGCGTGAAGGTAGACGAAGGACACTGAATAGAGACCATCGGGACGATAGCCGGGCCGCAACAACGGGACGCGACTTCCGTCTTTTCCCTCGACCGGACTTGCTGGCGAGCCCCCAACCTCGACCGACAGCAGAGATGCCCCTTCGGGCAGCGTCACTTTCATGAACGGTTGCGCGCGATTGCGCATCCACAACATGATCTCGGTCAGCGCGTGGCCTTCGGCAGTCACGAGGGTCGTGGCGACAGCGCGCTCCGCAACTGCCGCGAGGACAGCTGCGTCGGGGAACCGTTTGACCTCCATCGTCAGCGTCGGTGGAACATCCGCAGTGCGCTGATAACGAAAGGCCGAAGACAGCGACTGCCGCGACGCCGACGCAAGCGCCGGATCGATCTCACGAACGTCCATGCGTCGCAGACCGGGAACCGTGGTAGGCGCGATCTCCAGCGTACCGATACCCTCGACCGCCACCTCGCCAGTTTCACGCCGCGTCGCCGTCACCGCCGGAAAGCTGGTTTCGAGCGTGAACGAACCGCCGTTGTTCTGCCGTTCGAGACCTGTCTCTTATACACA
>JBKPNQ010000266.1:0-11525 GCA_046732715.1 Acidobacteriota bacterium
CTCCTGACTGCGAGCGCGAGTCCTCATTCGCCATCATGGAAGTACGAACAGTCGCCAGGAAGATTGTCCCAACACCGATGCGCCGGCCCTTGTGGCGTGCGCATCGTCGCTTCGTATTCCGACAGGCCATGCGCAAGTTTCTGCGCGATCCTGCTGCTCCCGACGTCCGACGGGACGGAGTTCTTCACGGATTGATCTACGGATGGGGAAATGAGTGGAGCGCGATGGACGAGTATCTCGCCGCATGCATTCAAAGCGCCCTGGCTACGAAGGGGCCGATACTCGAGTGCGGCTCGGGGCTGTCCAGCTTGGTGGTTGGCGCAATCGCGAAGCAGCGCGGCATCGAGCACTGGGCGCTGGAGCATTCGCCGGAGTGGGCGGCGAAAGTGCAGCGGCATCTCGATCGCTATCGAATGGATTCCGCCAAAGTGTGTGTTGCGCCTCTAAAAAACTATGGAGCGTTCGACTGGTACGACCCTCCCGTCGGCTCGCTGCCTGAGAGTTTCGGGCTGGTGATCTGCGACGGGCCGCCGTACTGGAACAAAGGCGGCAGGTTCGGTCTCGTTCCGGTCCTTCGGTCGAAGCTGAACCCGCCGTGCGTGATTCTCCTCGACGACGCGACGCGTGAGCAGGAGCGAACCATCGCGAAGCGATGGGCAGCCGAGCTGGGTGCTTCGTACGAAACACTCGGTACCGCCAAGCCCTACATGAAGCTGACGTGGTCTCCCGCGGCGTGAGGTTCCGACCCGAACGCAACGGTCACGCAAGCGGAGCTGCGGCTTCGCTCAACGAGCAACGCTCACCGCGTTCCGGCGGCGGGCACGTTCACGGCAAACACGAAGCGTTGCCCGTCGCGGCTGATGTTCCCGAGATTGCCGCCAAGGGGGCCGGGCAGTTTGAACAGGACCTTCGGCGCGCTCGCTGTGAACGTCGGCGTCGTTGAGACATCGACCGACATCACGAGCATCTCGTTCGACTCCAGATTCTGGCCGCGAAAGAACATCTCTTTTCCGTCGGCGCGCCAGTGCAGCATCGCCATGACACCGTCTTTCGACACGCGCCATTTCCCTTCGCCAGGTAAGCCGGTGGACGCGTTGAACGTTCGCACGTAGACTTCGCCCCGTTCGGGTTTCTCCTCATCCGATCGGAACGCGATGAACTTGCCGTCGGGGGAGAGCCGCCCGATGTTGTCTGTGAATTCCTCTCGCAGGAGCTCGATCTCCTTGCGAGACGCCGGATCGCCGGTCAGGGGCACGGCCAGAATGACGCCGCCCGAGTCGCAGATCAGGAACTTTCCATCCGGGGTCAGGTCGCTGGGGAATATGCCCGCTCCCGGCGTGTAACGGAACACCAGTTCCTCCTCGCCGGTCCCATCCGAAAGTTTGCGATAGATTGGCAGCTCGTTATTGCGGAACGACGCGTAGTAGATGTACTTCCCGTCGGGCGACCACAAGGCGTTGATCCGCGGCAGCGTATCGTTGCTCAGCCGCGTCTGCTTTCCGGTCGCAAGTTCAATCGTCCACAGATCCGATTGCCCGGTCTGTCGATCGTTCTTCGTGACGAGCAGGCGTGTGCCATCGGGAGAAAAAGAGGGGCCCTGGTACAGCCCTGGGTCGCCGACTTTTTGCAGGACTTCGCCGCGCCGATCGAAGATGGTGATCTGCTGCAGCTGCGGCCCGCGCGGCGGCGGGAGTGCCAGAAAACGTTCGCCGTCGGCGCTGACGTTACCCAGACGATCCGGGACTGCGGCCTGTTGTTTGAACAACACCTTGGGTTTGCTGAACGAGAACGTCGGAGACGTGGCCACGTCGGCGACCATCACGGACTGATCGCGCGCCAGGTAGTAGAGCTCTTTTCCGTCGCGGCGCCAGTACGCCTCGCTCGCCGCCCCTTCGGAAATCTGCCAGGGCCCGGCTGTCGCTGCGGGATCAATCGGGCGAACGAACACCTCCGGGCGGTTCTCCTTGTCGATGACGATGTAGGAAAGGAAGCGCCCGTCGGGAGAGAATTTCGGCGCGAACACCCGCAGATCGGTGTGGAAGATCTGGACGGGTTTCCGGTCCGGGCCACCGTCGAGGGCCAGGGTGTACAGCGTCCCTCCCGACATGTCGGAGAACGCGTAGGCGAGGTACTTCCCGTCCGCCGACCAATCCGACAGATTCAGGAATGCGCCGGGATTCTTGAAAAGGAGTTCCGGACTACCCTGGCCGTTCGATGGCCGTACGTAGATGCCCTCCTGACCTTTGAGGATGGTGACGTACGCGATTCGGCTGCCGTCCGGCGACCAGACGGGGGCCATCACGAATTCAGTTCTGGCGCTGGTGGTCAGACGCGTGCTGGCGCCCGTCGCGATATCGAGGATGAAGAGGTCTGCGCTCTCATTGGTCAGGTCGTTTTTGACGACGGCCACTCGTGAACGATCCGGAGACATGATCGTTTCACCGTACAACGCCCGTTCGCCAAGAGTGCCGCCCGTCCGTTGACCGGTGCGGTCGTAGAACACAATCGTGCGCGCGTTGTTCTCGAACTGCAGCGCGTTGCGCTTGGCCCTCGCTGCGGCGGCTTCCTTATCCTTGGCTTCGGCGGACAGCTCCTGAGCGACGGCGCGAACCGGAAAATGGACGCAACACAGCAACACCGCCGCGGCGACGATCGCGGTCCGAACGACATTCTTCATGGCACACCTCTGGCGGGTGCGATCGGTTCAGCAGTTCTGAGGACACGCCGAGACGACGCGCCCGTTTGGCATCGTGATCGTGCGAAGCAGCCCTGAAAGGGAATGGTCGCGCGCACGACTGAGTTCGAGCGTCAGGCTCTTGGTCAGGCTCGCCTCGAAATCGGCCTTCCCGATGTCGCGAATGCGGAACCAGCTGGGGGAGGGGCCTTCCGCCGACCAGCTTTCCATCGCACCTTTGGCGTTCTTCACATCCACAATCAAGTAGGTGTGTGGATTTCTCCAGTCGACTTTCGTCAACGTACCGGTCAGGGTGACGCGATCGTTGAAGTCGAAGAGCGCGGTCATGTTGTGATGAGCCGATGCGGTGTGTCCGAACGGCAGGAGCAGGAATGCCAGCGAGATCATAATCCGGCGAGTCATCAGAGACCTCCTGGAAGCCCGACAATACACGCTTTCTCAGACAAAGGCAATCGCGCGGCCCGCCCAGCCGACGGTGAACCAGAGCGTCAACGACACGCCCGCCACCAGGATGTCGATCCGCCGCGGACTCGCTCCAGCTTCCATCGTCGACAACCGGCGGAGCACACGAAACTGGAAAAGGATCGCCAGGGCCAGCACCGTGATCTTGAGTTGAAAAGGAAAGCTCGCCAGGTACTTTTCCGGGTTCCCCAGGAACATGACGACGCCAGAGATGAACACCAAGGTGATTGCCCCTAGCGCCCACGGTCTGAGCTGTCGCGCGAGCGAGTCAAGAGTCCAGTCCATCATGCTGAGGCCGGTCAAACGCAGGTTGAGCACAAGGATCGCTGCGAGCAGAACCGTCAGGCCGACGAGATGAACGGACTGAAGGGCAGGCATGCCGAAGCTGCTGTCGCGAATGAAGACGATCAGCCTGGACTTTGCGCACCAGTCAAGAAACGAGACAAGCGCAATCATAATTCAGCTCCCAGGTTCGAGCCTGCCCTGAGCGAGCCCTCGGATCGTGCGAGTCGAAGGCTTCCAGCTCAAAACTGGTAGGCCATCGTCCGGCCGCAGATGATCACGCCGATCCAGACGACGAGGGAGAGTGCACCGCAGAGGCGCGCACCGAAAGGCGTCCGGCCGCTTGCATCCCACGCCGCCATTCTCGGATAGAAGATCGCGTGATAGATCACGGCATTGATGCCGAGCATCAAGAGAAAGATCAGCTTCGCGCGGAAGAACACGTTGCCATAGGCCTTTCCCGCCTGGGTCATGAAGAGAAGTCCGCCGGTCGTGAACATGACGGCGAAGCCCAGTTTCGACCAGCGCACGACGTCGCCCATCATCTTCGCGGTCGATCCGTTCCGGAATGCGAGCCCGAGGAGCCGAAGGTCGAACATTACGATCAGCCCGACCGACAGCGGCAGCGCCATGATATGCGTGCCTTCGATCAACGGAAACAGCCAGACGGATTCGCTGATTGCCGTGGCGAGCGGCGTATGCTCCAGCCACTGGCACCAGCCAAGCAGGGACATCAGGAGCTCCGTGGTTGATTGCTGATTTCTAATTGCTGATTGGTGATTGTAGGATGAACGGTCTTCAGAAGGGACGACAATGCGCAAATGTCTGTCGTTAATCCTCGCGGCCGTCGCCGTGCTCCCAGGTTGTCAAGGGCGACAGGCGGCAAAGCCGGAGCCTGTGCCTCAACCCCAATTCCGCGTCGATGCCACCATCAAGGACATCATGGACTCGCTGGTCGACCCGGGTGCGGATTACATCTGGGACGCGGTCGCGACGACGGTGACCGTCAAAGGGACGGAAGAGAAATACCCGCGGACCGATGAAGAGTGGAAGGAGGTTCGCCGGCGTGCCATCCACCTCATGGAAGCCTCGAACATGCTGCTGATCCCCGGCCGGCGCGTGGCGCGGCCAGGGGAAAAAGGGGACCCACGCGTGGAGTTGCCGCCAGAGCAGATCGAAGCGCTGATCAACCAGGATCGCGCCAACTTCACCAAACTGGCGAATGGCCTCTACGACAGCGTGCTGCCGGCGCTGCGAGCAATCGAGGCGAAGGACAAGGAGGCGTTGCTCGAGGCCGGCGACGCCATCGACCAGGCGTGCGAAAGCTGCCATTTCACCTACTGGTACCCGAAGAAATAGCGCGCCGGTTCGGACAAGCGAGCAGGACCTCGCTATCAAGGAGAACTGCTGATGCGTCAGGCTCTGCGCAACGCATTGTCTTTTTCCGCGGTCGTCGTTGCCGCGGTGCTGACCCTTTCGGCTCAAACCGCTTCGCCTCCTGCGAAGGTGGCTCCGGCATGGGTTGCTCGCAGCAATGAACACACACGCTGGCTGCTGCAGGAGCAGGCGAGGCTTTCGCCTGAAGGCGCTGCGGCGGTCGGCGTCGAGGGATTCGACGATCAGATCACGATGCTGACGCCCGATCGCAGCACGCGGGTGCGGGAAAGCCTCGCGCGCGGCGAGCAGGAACTTCAGCGCCGGCTCGCGGCCGAAAAGGATCCACTCGTCCGTCAGGATCTCGAAATCCTGGTCGATGCGAATCATCAGGGGCTGCAGTCCTTCGATCTGGGCCAGCGTCTCCTGTTGCCGTACATCAACGCGCCCCAGGCGGTCTTCGGCGGCCTGCGCGCACTGCTCGACGACCAGGTCCCACCGGAACGGCGGCGCGCGGCGCTGGTCCGACTGCGCAAGTACACGGGGGCTGAACCCGGTTTCAAGCCGTTTACGGAACTGGCGTTGGAGCGTACGCGCGAACGCCTCAATCGGGCCGAGCTGCTGGGCCCGTTCAAGGATCAAGTCGATCGGGATCTGGGCAACATTCCTGTCTTCACATCGGGACTCGCCGATTTGTTCAAGAAGTACGGGCTGACCGAAGCCGATCCGCTTCTCGACACTCTCGAGACGCAATTCGCCGCGTACGCGCGCGCGGTCCGGGCGGAGATCCTTCCGCGCACGCGAACCGACTTCAAGCTGCCCGCGGAGTTGTATGCGATTGGGTTGACCCAGTACGGCGTCGACATCCCACCACAGGAGTTGGTGTCGATGGCGCACAAAGCGTTCGACGAGATTCAAAAAGAGATGCAGGCGATTGCCACGGACATCGCCCGGGACCAGAAGAGTTCCGATTCGGACTACCGCGCAGTGATCCGCAATCTCAAGAAACAGCAGCTCGTCGGCGACGCCATCCTGCCGCACTATCAGCAGCGTCTGAAGCAGCTGGAAGAAATCATCCGCGCCAGAAACCTGGTAACGCTGCCCGACCGTCCGGCTCGGATCCGGATTGCCAGCGCCGCGGAGAGCGCGCAGCAGCCCGCACCGAACATGCGTCCTCCCCGGCTCATCGACAATCGCGGCGAGCAAGGGGAGTTCATCCTGCCGCTCAACATACCGTCGGCCGACCCGGCCAAGTCGAAGCAATACGACGACTTTACCTTCGAGGCCGCGTCGTGGACCCTGACGGCGCACGAGTCGCGGCCTGGGCACGAGCTGCAGTTTGCCGCCATGATCGAGCACGGCGTCTCGCAGGCTCGAGCGATTTATGCGTTCAACAGTACGAACGTCGAGGGGTGGGGCCTCTACGCCGAGTACATCGTGAAGCCGTTCATGCCGCGCGAAGGGCAACTGATTTCGCTGCAGCATCGGCTCCTGCGCGCCGCACGTGCGTTCAGCGATCCGGAACTGCAGATGGGCCGGACGACGCCCGATCGGGTCAAGAAACTATTGCTGGACGATGTCGTGCTGTCGGATGCGATGGCCACGCAGGAAGTCGAGCGCTATACGTTCCGCGCGCCGGGCCAGGCAACCAGCTATTTCTACGGCTACACGCGGCTGCTCGCGCTGCGCCGCGACATCGAGAAGGCGCTTGCCACGCGCTTTGACGCGCGGCAATTCCATGACTTCGTTCTGGCGCAAGGTCTGTTGCCGCCACGGTTGCTACGCAAGGCGGTGATGGAGGACTTCGTCGCGACCAAGAAGTGAATCAGGCGGCGCGCTGCCCGTGAACGTACCATACCGGGCACGGCGCCTTGTAGAGAACCGCTCGCGAGACGTCCTTGCTGAACCAGCGGCGCACCGACTCGCGGTGATGCTCGCCCATGACCACGCACGCCGCCGAGAGATCGTTCGCCCAGTGCAGGATACCGTCGACCGGGTCGCCGACAGCGACGTGCACCGACGCCCATGTCGTGCAATCAGAGGGGACGAGCGCCTGCAGGTGACGCTCGGCGTCGGTCACCGCCTGCCCGTCGTGCCTGATCCGAAGGCGGTGGCCGATCAGATGCAGCAGATGTATCTGCAGCGGCAGGGCGCGGGAGAGTTCGAACGCGAAATCCACGGCCGGCCGAGACTCCGCGGTCAGAGCCGTCGGCACCAGCGTGACTTGTCGAGCGCTGGCCGATGGCTTCACGTTCAGCATATGTCGATCGGCCCCGTTGTCATGCACGGTAAGAACGGACCGCTCGCCCGACCCGAGCACCAGTTCCGTGAGCGACTCGTGTCCTTCCGTTTGCATGTTGTGCGCGCTGAGGACGACGACGTCAGCGTTGACCGCCTGGCTGACGGCGAGTACCAACTCCGAGGCCGGCCCGCGCGTCAGGCTGATTTCAACATCAACATCAGTCCGCGCCTCGGCGAGGCTGGCCAGGCGTTGACGAGCGCTCTCTTCTGACAGCCCCGGGTGATCGACCGCCCACATCCAGCCGACAGCGGCGCCAACCGGCATCGCGTTGAGGTTGTGATGGAGAATCAGGCGGGCTTTGAACGCCCGGCACAAGTCGGTGGCGAGATCCAGCTGCCGCGGCATGGCCGGTGAGAAATCCACCGGGCACAGAACGGTCCGAATCGCAAACATGGTCCACCTACGATTCCAGCGTGAACGAACGGGAAGGAAGGACTGGCATGACGTCGCCACGGACTTCCCGCGCGTTGTCGCCGCTGACGGTCATTGTGCGCCTGTCAACGCGCAACGGCAAGCCGAGCCAAATCGAAGCGAGAATAGAGAAAGAACGTAGAATGCCCACGAGGTCGAGTCAGCGAGCGCCGCCGCCGGGGCGGTGCCGGGCATCGGCCGAATCTCACACAAGGGGCGCCCGTGGCTGAGTGGGTGTACGCGCAGAATGATCCCGCCGAGGAGCTGGCCCAGCTTCATTACTTCTCCTTCAAGAAACGCCAGGCCGACGGTGAGATCGAGTTCGTGATCACGGTGAAGGAGTTCGCCTCGAGGAACGCGCTGCAGATGCGGTTCTACGCGCAGTCGGACAAAGAAATCAACCAGAGAACCGCGCCGTTCCGCCCCTTTGGCTGGGGGGATACGCTGCTGGGCGCGCTCAGAGAATGCGTCCAGGCGATCCGCCAGAACCCCTACGAGCCGGGATAACGAACACCTGGCACATCGCAATTTCCGGATCCCGGGTTCAATCTCGTTAGCTGGACCTGGCGCAGATTGCGACACTTCGCCCGAGACGCCGTTTCCAGCCTCAGATTTCACCAAGCTTTCGCGGGCGCGTCGATTGCAGTCCGGCACCACCTCATGGTGAGAACGAAGGCGGGCTTTGCCCTGGCCGCGGTGTGCCTGGCGATTCCGCTGGCGGCGTCCAGCGTCATCAAGAGTCCGTGGAGTGCCACGCCTGCGCCCACGGTGATCCGCGTGCCGCAGCCAACCGTCGACCCTGTCCAGGAGCGACGGCGTGCCGACCTCGCGGCGATGCAGGCGTTCAGGCCGCGATATCCATTCTGGCGCCACGTCTTCACTATTCCCGACGGATCGATCGCGTTTGGCAGCGCCGCCGACGGACGGCTGCTCGCGACGTTTCCAACGAAAGGAGACTGGCCGGCGCAAGCGGTCTGGACCGATCCCACTCTCGCCGGCACGCTGGACGGCCAATCCCTCGCGCGCAAACTCGACGATCGCCGCGATCAGGTCGCGTCGCTCATCGAACGCGCCGACGGTCCAGTGCTGCACAACTCAACCCGCGGAGATGCGCTCCTGATGAACACGCCGAGATACGGCGGACTCCTCGCCGACTGGGGCGAGATCTATGAGCGGTTCGGCGTACCCGCGGATATCGGATTGGCCCAGGTCATCTTCGAATCAGGCCTGAGCGGCACGCGGCGGTCAACCGCCAACGCCATCGGCTTCTGCCAGTGGCAGCGGAAGAATTGGCAGCGACTGAGCTACTTCTCGCCAGTGCCCATCGAGCAGCGGAACCAGACGACGCAGGCGCCGTACTGCGCCGCATACTTGTCGGTGCTCGCCACAAAGTACGGGTCGTTCATTCCTGCGCTATCCGAGCACAACGCCGGCGGGACGAACGTCGGACGAATGCTGATCGCTGGCGAGCATCTCGGTGGCGCCGACGTGCGCGCCCGTTACCTTCTGGGATCGCAGCTCGCTCGCGATCTCCGATTGCTGCCGGACAGAGAGTACGACCAGGTGTTTGGCAGCTATGGCGTGCGCTCGTATCTCTACGCCGAGATGGTCTTCGGCAACACCTTCAACGTCCGCAGTCTGATCGCCGCCACGCCACAGTCGTCGATCTACGCGATGCGCACCACCCGCGCGATTGCGTTAGCCGACATCGTCCGGGTGACAGGGCTCGAGGCCGAGGAGGTCAGGCGTTTCAATCCGGCTCTCGTCGATCGCGTCGCCGCCGGAGCGACGCTGTACCTTCCGATCCACGTCAGCGAGTTTGGTTCCGACGTCGCATTCTGGCGGCGGGCGGCCAGTCCAGCCTACGTGGCGGTTCTCAATGATTTCGTTCGCCTCGAGCCCGGTGCCGAACGATGGGACAATCCTGCGTTCGCTCCCGTGCTGTCCGATTTCAGACGGCGGTTCAGGGACACGCACTCCGAGGAAGGCATGGTGATGGATACCGTCCTCGCCTATGCGATGGATCAGGCGTACACCAGCAGCCGCCGCTCGTTGCTGACGGACTATCGGAATAGCGAAACCATCCGCTCGCTGATCGATCGCGGCATGCTCGAGCTCGATGCCATCCGCCGTGCCGGAGTTGTCCATAGCGGCAGGGGCACCGCTCTGGCTCGAACGGCCGCCGCGACCTTGGCACCAAGCGCTCGCCTCGAATAACCCCTCACGTTCCTGTTCTGCCGCGTCGCCTCGTCCGACCGCCGCCTCCCGTCTTCGTCGCCATCCTGACGCGGTCCAAATCGAGCCTGCAGCTACTCAGACTGGTGCTTCGACTATGCTGGTTGATCGTGACGTCCACAATGTTGGGGAGGGGACATGGGCGAAGTGGCTGGCACAGTCGACGTGACGGATCGGATTGTTGCCTTCAAGCGATCGCTGGCGCCAGCACGCGATGATTTACGTCGCGCATATCTGGAGGTCAAGGATCATGTCCGCCGTGCCGTCGATCGACTGCTGTCGGACTCAACGGCAGGCCGCCCGGTCGTGCCGGAGGTCCAGTATCGCCAGATCAAGGACGGCCGGGTCGCGGATGAAACACGTGCCGCAATCCGTCACACTGGGTGCGTGGTGGTGCGGGGTGTCTTCCCGGAATCAGTGGCGAGCGATTGGTTCGCCGAGCTGGGTCATTACCTCGACGTCAATCACTACGAGGAGCGCGAGGCGGCGAAGCGCAGCCTCGACAAGTATTTCTCCGGCCTGAAAGCCGGCAGGCCGCAGATCTTCAACGTCTACTGGTCGAAGCCTCAGGTGAATGCGCGGCAGCATCCGAACCTCGCCGAGACCAGGTCGTTTCTCAATCGTTTGTGGCGGCACGAAGGTGTGTTCGATCCGGATCGCGAATGCACTTATGCCGATCGTGTGCGCCGTCGGCAACCCGGCGACGAGACGCTTGGCCTCTCGCCACACATGGATGCAGGCACGGTCGAGCGCTGGATCGATCCCGGCTATCAGCGCGTGTACCGACATGTCTTCTCGGGCAACTGGCGGGGCTATGACCCCTTCGACGGTACCCACAGGCTGGAGACGCGCGAGATTCCGTCGCCGGCTGTATGCAGCATGTTCCGCACGTATCAGGGGTGGACAGCATTGACGCGCCAGGGTCCCAACGATGGCACACTGCGACTGATCCCGATTGCCGAGGGGATCTGCTATGTATTGCTCCGCGCGTTGCAGGCCGACGTCGCGGAGGGCGATCTCTGCGGCGCGGCGCCGGGGCGCGCGCTTGGCGTCAGGCCCGAGTGGCACGCGGACCTGATTGCTGGCCTCGTGTCCATTCCCGAAGTGCAGCCCGGAGATACCGTCTTCTGGCACACGGATATCTGTCACGCCGTTGCCGACAAGCACGCTGGGAACGACTACGCGAGCGTGATTTATATCGGGTCTGCGCCAGACTGCGCCAAGAACCGCGCGTATCTTCCGAAGCAGCGGGACGCGTTTCTCGCCGGTCGCTCCGCTCCGGACTTCGCGGCCATGGATCTGGAGATTGACTTCATCGGGAGAGCCACAGAGGCGGACCTGACGCCGCTCGGGCGAGTCCAGATGGGCTGGGAGTGACTTCGATAGCGCGCGCCAGCGCGGAGTGGAGTCGCACGTGATGCTGACATGTCCACACTGTGAGAGCATGCTGAGCTTCGTCGCCACTTGGAGTGTCAGAGGACTGTGGGGCTACAACGAAGTCCGCACGTATGAGTGCGCTGAGCACGGTCCGCTCTTTGTCACTCCGCAGACAGCGCTCGGGCACGTTCCGCACACACGGCGCGACGTCGGGCCGGACTCTGGCGATCGAGATTCGCTGGTTTCATCGCCTCGCAAGCCAAGGCCAACGCTCAACGCTGACGCGATCGCGCTTCCTGAACCGGATTCAAACTGACGCTCGCTTGTGCTTTTCGATCTTGTTGCGACATCGGGGCGACCCTCCCGGTCGTGGCCCCACGGATGCGC
>JBKPNQ010000267.1:0-10979 GCA_046732715.1 Acidobacteriota bacterium
GGACCGTCCCTGGCTCGTGATGGCGGGCGATACATCGTCGCGGGCCACTATACGGACGCCGGGCCCAGCTCGATCAACGTCCATCAATCGATCAACCGCAAGCACCTCGACATCCGCGGCTGCTGGGGAAGTGAGCCGGGACACTTTCTTCGTGCGCTCACGATGCTGGAACGATTCAGCGCGCAGGTTCCGTGGAGCGCGATCGGCGCACGGACGTATCCGCTCGACCAGCTCGATTCCGCGCTCGCTGATGCGGAAGCCATGCGAATCACCAAGGCGCTCGTCGACCCGTGGGCGACCTCCTGATCGAAGGATGAGAAGCGGTTGAAACCGAGTATGACAATGGCGAACGAGCGTGCGAGTGACGCCCCCGCGAGCGGGGCGGGGGGCGGGCCACGCGACCGACGGGGGATCGTGGGCGTCGGAGCCGGGCTTCGCCTCGTCAGATCGGCCGGCGGTACGGCGAGGCAAGACACGTGAGAGAAGACGCGAGCGAACGCAGCGACGCGAGCCACGCGACCGACGGGGGATCGTGGGCGTCGGAGCCGGGCTTCGCCGCGTCAGATCGGCCGGTGCTACGGCGAGGCAAGACACGTGAGAGAAGACGCGAGCGAACGCAGCGACGCGAGCCACGCGACCGACGGGGGGATCGTGGGCGTCGGAGCCGGGCTTCGCCTCGTCAGATCGGCCGGCGCTACGGCGAGGCAAGACTCTGGGAGAAAAGCCGCGAGCGAGCGCAGCGAAGCGAGCCACGCGAACGGAGCGAGCCGGCGAAGCGGCTCGCGAGAGAGCGTGTTGGGGAGTCCGAGGGGCGAAGCCCCTCGGAGTGATGATGCGTCACACGAAGATCATTGCCACCGTCGGTCCATCCTGTAACACAGCCGATCTCCTCGACGCGCTTCTCGTCGCCGGTGTCGATCTGTTCCGGTTGAACTTTTCTCATGGCACTCACGAGTCTCACCAAGCCGTTTTCGAGCTGATACGCAATGCGTGCCGGCGCACCGGGGTGCGCGCCGGCATCATGCAGGATCTGAGTGGTCCAAAAATCAGGACCGGGCGGTTGCAGGGCGGGCTGCCGATCATGCTTCAAGCCGGGCAGGAGCTGCGCATCGTCGCCGGCGACGCGGTGGGTGGATCCGGCTTCGTGTCCACGACGTTTGTCGATCTCATCAAGTCCGCCAAGCCCGGCGATCGATTGCTGCTGGACGACGGGAAACTCGAGCTCCGCGTCTCGGCGACGTCGCCAACGGGGTTGACAACTGTCGTGCTGATCGGCGGACGACTGGGTGAGCACAAAGGCATCAACGCGCCAGGGGTGCGTCTGCCGGCCGCATCGGTAACCGAGAAGGATGTCGCCGACTTGCGATTCGGCCTGGCGCTTGGTGTGGACTTTGTCGCTCTCAGCTTTGTTCAGGTCGCTGACGACGTGCGGCGTGCGAAAGCGGTTATGGACGACGCCGGGCGGTCCGTGCCGATCATCGCAAAGATCGAGCGGCCTGCCGCCGTCGAGAATCTGGATGCGATCCTCGCTGAAGCGCACGGTGTCATGGTCGCTCGCGGGGATCTGGGACTGGAAATGCCGCTCGAACAGGTGCCGCGGGTCCAGAAACGAATCGTCCGAAGCGCGCGGGCGCTCGGCCGCCCCGTCATCGTTGCGACTCAGGTGCTCGAATCGATGCGCGAGGCGCCGCGGCCAACGCGAGCCGAAGTCAGCGACGCCGCCAACGCCGTTGAGGAAGGCGTTGACGCCATTATGTTGGCCGGAGAGACAGCGGCCGGCCAGTACCCGGTGCAGGCGGTTCAAACGCTCGCCAGGGTAATCGAGGACGCGGAAAGGATTCCTTCCGAGCGCGTCATGCTCTCGACCGACTCGATTGAAAGCCGGCACGGCCTCGCGCTATGCGAGGCGGCCGTGACGCTCTCGACAACGGGTCAGGCCGCCGCAATCATTGCGGTGACGCGCGAAGGAAAAACGGCGTCGTTGCTGTCCGCGCTCCGTCCAGCTGCGATGGTCTACGGTGTGACGGAGAACGAAGAGGTCGCCCACACCTTGACCCTGATGTCGGGAGTTGTGCCGGTGCTCAGCGCCGAGCTCGATCCGCAACGCCTCGCGCGGCTGATGATCGATCGGCAGATTCTCCCCGCCGGATCCGTAGTGGTCTTCATCAACTTCAATCCGGAGCTGGCCCGCGTCGATTCGAACTTCCTCAACGTTCAGAAGATCGAATGACGAGGCATTCGGCAACGACGTCGGCCGCACGGTTGCGGGCCGTCATCATCGACAATTCGTTGCTGCTCGTTGCCGGGACACTTGCCGGTCTCGCGTGGGCGAACATCGACGATTCGTCGTACACGCGGTTTTCGCGGACGATTCACTTCGCCGTCAACGATATTGGGATGGTCTTCTTCTTCGCGCTGGCGGTGAAGGAGATTGTCGAAGCGACGCTGCCAGGTGGCGCGCTCGAATCGCCGAGAGAAGCCGCCGTGCCGATACTCGCGGCCGCAGGAGGAATCGCCGGGCCTGCCGGTCTCTACGTGCTTCAGACGAGGGTTATGAACCGTCCTGATCTGTCGGCAGGGTGGGCGATTCCATGCGCGACTGATATCGCATTCTCATATCTCGCCGCGCGGTTCATCTTTCCCCGCAACCATCCGGCGATTCCCTTCCTGTTACTGCTTGCTGTTGCCGACGATGGGATAGGGCTGATTCTGCTGGCGCTGTTCTTTCCAGCCGCCAACGTGTCGCTCGCGAAGTTTGCCGCCTTGATGATCCCGGCAGTGGCTGTGTCCGCGTGGCTGCGATCGAGGCGCACGACAAGCTTCTGGCCGTACTTGACCGTCGGCGGCGGGCTCTCGTGGGCAGCGTTGTTTTTCGGCGGCATCCATCCGGCACTGGCCATGGTGCCGATTCTGCCGTTCATGCCGCATGCGAAGCGGGATCTGGGGCTGTTCGACCCGCTCGAAAGCGACTTGCCCGACACGATGAACCGGTTCGAACACGCGTGCAGGGTTCCGGTCCAGTTCATCCTCCTCTTCTTCGGGCTCGTCAATGCCGGCGTGCAATTCTCGAGCGTCGGAATGGGGACGTGGATAGTCTTTCTCGCGCTGCTGCTCGGAAAGCCCATTGGCATTGTCGGGACGACGTACGTGGCGGTACGGAGCGGGTTGCGGGCGCCGGGCGGCATGAGCTATCGAGATTTGACCGTGCTGGCTGTGACGGCTGCTGTCGGATTCACCGTGTCGCTCTTCTTTGCAACCGCGGCATTCCCGCCCGGGCCTCTGCTCGATGAAACCAAGATGGGCGCGCTGATGAGCTTTCTTGCATTCCCGATCGCAATGGTCCTCGGCCGGCTCGTTCGATTTGAACGAACCCGGTAGAACCTTGCAGAACCGCGTGGAACCTTGGTAGAGCTATTTTTTGGCTTCGACGTAGTTCTTGAGCGCAACCATCGACTTGAGCCAGCCTACTTCGATGACGCCGTAATACCGCCGCCACCGGGGCGAGTCCTCGAAGCCGGACTGACGAACATGCAGCCTGCACGCGGGGCCGTCCATCGCGCACTTGACTTCCAGCGCCATCGGCCCGATCGGGCTGCTGTCGGGCGGCAGCCACCACGCGTCGGCAATCAGAAGCTCCCTGCCGGGCTGATACTCCATCACGCTGCCGTAGAAGACTCCACCCAGGCGTCCGAGGAGATCGTCGACTTCCGGTGTCGGTTCCCATTCGACCGCGTAAATCCCCAGCGGCCGTGCCGTCGTCACGGACCGCACGGTCTGCCACCAGACCCGCAGCGCCGCGGGATCGAAGAAGGCCGCAAGGACACGGGTCGGCGCGGCGGTGATCAGGATCGAGTGATCGAAGGCAAGGTTTTCCGTGTCGTGCGCGGTCATGCCAGCCCCTACCTTACATCGAGTAAAGCAGCTATGCTGCCGTGATGGACGCCCAACTTCAGCCTCATCCGGGACGTTCGACAGCGGATCCGCCACAGGCCGATGAGTCCTGGGATGAGCATTATCGCGACGAACGCGACGCCGCTTACTTGTATCGGGCGCTCGCAGCCGTCGAAACCAAGCCCGATCGAAAAGAGCTGTTCGAAAAGCTGGCGGTCGTAGAAGACCGTCATGCCGACCGATGGCGTGAGCTCTTTGCTGAGAGCGGCCGTCCGCTGCCCAAATACACGACCGCTCAACGGACGCGCCTCCTCGCCTGGTTTGCGAAACGTTTCGGGACCTCCACCATCCTGCCGCTCATGCTGGCTGAAGAGGGACGCGAGGTTCAGGCCTACCTGGGTATGGCGCGCGAGTCGAGCCACCGCCAGACACACCAGGCGGCGGTCGACATCGCGGCTGATTCAGCGGTGCACGCCAGAGAGCTGTCCGACATGATGGGCCGCGAAGGAGAGCCATGGCACGTCGGCGGCGCCGGCGGGTATCTCCGCAGCGTCGTCTACGGATTCAACGATGGTCTCACCGCGAACTTTGGGCTCGTCGCCGGCGTGATCGGCGCGAGCGTCGCGCCTCACATCGTCATCATCAGCGGGGTGGCAGGCGCGATTGCAGATGCACTGTCGATGGGCTCGAGCGGCTACCTCGCGGCGAAGAGCGAAGCCGAAGTTCAGGCGCACCAGATTGAGATGGAACGGCACGAGATGCGACTGATGCCGGATCTTGAAGAGGAGGAACTCGCGCTCATTTACCAGGCGAAGGGGTTGTCACCGGAGCGGGCGCGTGAAACGGCGCGCGCGATGATGCAGGATCCGTCGCAGGCACTCGATGCCATGGTCCGCGAGGAGTTGAACATTCACCCCGCGGAACTTGCGCCGCTCAAGGACGGCGTGGTCACCGGCCTGGCCACGGCGGTCGGCGCATTCATTCCGATCGCGCCGTTCTTCGTCCTGGATCATGCGGCCGCCATCTGGACGTCGCTCGCCGTCAGCATGCTCGCGCATTTCGCGATCGGCGCTGCGCGCAGCATCTTCACGGGCCGCAGCGTCTGGGCCAGCGGCCGCGATATGTTCGTCGTCGGCTTCGGGGTTGCCGCGATTGGCTACCTGATCGGCGAATGGATTACGCGGTTGTTGTAGCCCACTATTTCCCTGGCTTGCGCAACGTCTGCGCGTAGGCAACGACGGACCAGATCTGATCTTTCGTCAGTTCGTCCTTTTGCGCTGGCATCTTGGGCTTCTTACGGCCGTTGTACACCTTGAAGAACATCACGCCTTCGGGATTCTTGGCGGCGCGATCGGCGCGCGTCAGATCCATATCTTCCTGAGCATCCGGATCGGCATCCGGTCCATCACCCTTGCCGCTCGCGCCATGACACTTCTGGCACTTCTCCTTGAAGATGGCCTTGCCGGTTGCAAGCAGCTTGGCATCCACCGTCAGGGGGTTCTTGGTTGCATCGGCTTCCGGGGGCAATGTCCAGCCTCCGGCCGACTTGGCCGCCGGCGCTGCCTGTTTGGCGGCGATCGCCCCGACCATCATGACGGAACAGAGAAACACGAGTGCAATCCAGCGCCGATTCATGCGGTTGTTCTCCTGTCCTTACCCCGTACACTTGAGCCCTGAGCCCTGAGCCCTTGAAATGATACAGTTTTTTGGTGATGAACGATCATCCGCTCGCTTATGAAGACGACGAGTTCATGGAGAGCACCGAGGCCCGGCCGATTCGGATTCTCGCCGAGTACCTCGACCCGCTGCGCCGCTTCAAGGCTCACAACATCCAGGACACGGTCGTGTTCTTCGGCTCAGCCCGCGTGCTCAGCCGGACGCTCGCGCGCCGCAATCTGACCCGTCTCGAGAATGCCACCACCCGTAACGTCGCGGACTACAAGGCCGCGTTGAAACGGAGCCGTAAGGCACTCGAATGGTCACGCTACTATGAAGACGCCCGCGAGCTGGCCAAGCGCCTCACGGAATGGAGCATGTCGCTCGAAGCGCAGCGGCACCGGTTCGTTGTCTGCTCTGGCGGTGGCCCAGGCATCATGGAAGCCGCCAATCGCGGCGCCAAAGAAGCGGGCGGCAAGTCCGTCGGCCTGAATATCCGTCTGCCATTCGAGCAGGCACCAAACCGGTACATCACGAAAGATCTGGTCTTCAACTTCCACTACTTCTTCATGCGGAAGTTCTGGTTCGCCTACCTGGCCAAGGCGCTCGTCATCTTTCCCGGCGGCTTCGGCACGATCGACGAGATGTTCGAGATCCTGACGCTCGCGCAGACACGCAAGCTGTCGAAGAAGTTGCTCGTCATTCTGTACGGTAGCGAGTACTGGAACGAAGTCTTTCGCCTGGAGCCGCTGGCCGATTGGGGAGCGATCAACGAGCGGGATCTCAGCCTGCTCAGCAGGGTCGATTCCGTCGACGACGCGTTCGACCGGCTGCAACGATTCCTGATGAAACATCACATGGTTCCGCAGACGCCTCAGGAGACGAAGGCCCCCGGCATTGCCAAGACGCGCGGATAGGAGGCTCAAGTGCTGGCCGACGAACGACACAAACTGATCGAGCTGTATCGCGGCGGCTATGCTGCCGTCGCCGAGGCGCTGCTCAAGATCACGCCCGAAGAACTGGACTTCAAGCCCGGACCGGAAAAGTGGTCGGTCCGCGAAATCATCCATCACCTTGCCGACAGCGAGATGACCGCTGCGGTGCGGCTGCGATTGCTGATCGCGGAGGATCGACCGACGATCCACGGCTACGATCAGGATGAATTCGCCCGGCGGCTCTATTACGACCGGCCGCACGAGCCCTCGCTCGAACTGTTCCGCCTCGCCCGACAGTCGACCGCGGAGATCCTCGATCGCCTGACGCCCGCTGAATGGGTACGCGAGGGCACACACACGGAGGCGGGTCCGTACGGCGTCGAAGCCTGGCTCAAGACCTACTCGCAGCACGCGCATAAGCACGCCCGTCAGATTCGCGTGGCACGGGACGCGGCGGTCAACCAGAAGTCCTAGACGAAGCGGATAGTCCCTCCGATCAGCCGGCGCGAGCGAAGGGTGCTTCGGCGCGGCAGGCTGCTACGGCGAGACAGACCTCGCGTGACCTACGAGCGAGGTCTGGCTCAGACTGGAAACTGGCAACTGGCAACTGGAAACTGACTAGTACAGCAGATACTTCTGACGCAGCTGCCTGAACGACTCCTCGTCCGCCTTCCAGCTCGCGATGAACGCGCCGATATCGGCACCGGCGTCGACTGTTTTGCGCAACCGATCCGATCCGGAGAGGATGTCGATCGGCTGCTTGTCCTGTTCGTATTCGTAGGGCGGCTCACGCCAGGCGAACCGGGTCGGGGCTTGTTTGCGGAATTCGTCGATTAATTCCACCGCGGTTCGCACCGGCCGGAAGCGCCGGCGATCGAGGACGTGCACCTGGCAGCCCCCGCACGTCTGCTTCGCGTGTTTCTGAAAGGTTGGTTCGAAGAACACGGCCCGGAAGTGAGCTCCCGGCAGCTTGCGCGCGTTCATCGCGTCCGACAGCCGGTCTCCGTCGATCCACGGTGCGCCGATCAACTCGAACGGACGCGTCGTGCCACGCCCCTCCGACAACATGGTCCCTTCGAACAACACCGCCCCTGGATAGACGATCGCTGAGTCGAGCGTCGGGATGTTTGGCGATGGCATGACCCAGGGCACGCCGGTCTCGTCGAAATACATCGACCGGCGCCAGCCGGCAAGGGGAATGACATCCAGCGAACAGTGGATTCCGAACTCATCGTTGAACAGCCGCGCGAGCTCACCGATGGTCATGCCGTGCCGCAGCGGAATCGGGAACTGGCCGACGAACGAGGCGAACGCCGGATCCAGCCGGCTTCCCTCAACCTCTTCGCCGCCAACCGGGTTGGGCCGATCGCAGACGACGACGTGCACGCCATGCCGGGCGGCGGCGCGCATGCAGTTCGCCATCGTATAGACGTAGGTGTAGACGCGGGTGCCGACATCCTGCAGGTCGATGACCAGGGTGTCGACATCGCGCAGCATGTCGGCCGTTGGCTCGCGCGTTTCGCTGTAGAGCGAGTACACCGGCATCCGCCGACGGGCATCCTGCGCGTGCGGCGTTTCGATCATGTTGTCCTGGAGATCGGATCGAAACCCGTGTTGCGGGCCGAAGAGGGCCGCCACGGTGATTTCGGGATCGGCGATCAGCCGGTCGGCGGTGTGGCGGAGCCGTCCGTCGACTGACGCCGGATTGCACAGGACGCCGATGCGTCGTCCCGCCAGGATGCGCCGCTCGAGCTCGAGCAGGCGGTCGATTCCCAGGCCAACGGTCGCTGACGTGGAGAGAGTCATAGATGTGCAGGGGATTATAGACCGCGCCGTGAGTGACGGCGGGCCAGGAGTTCACGGGCAATGAACACGGCACGCAGCGCGTCACCGTACGAGTTGCAACGAAACCGGTAGGCCTCTTCGCGACCGTTGCGAACGAGCAGGACGTCGCGCTCACGGTGTACTGCTTCCGCGATCGTGTGCCAGGCAGCCGCCATCCCGTTGGCGCCGCCGACGAAGATCGCGCGATCGCTCGTCAACAGCAGACGGCCTGACGGCTGGCCGATTGCCTCCGGCATCGACACGGGCGCGCTGTAATGACAGGGTTCGCCGCGGACGACCCGATGTCCCGTTTCAACCGTCGGCAGACCTGACGCCCGCATCGAGACGAGCAGCGCATCGCGATCGCGAAGCGCGTCGAGCATCTCCCGTTCGATCTCCACGTCGTCGTCGGCCAGGCCAAAACCGTCGAGCTCGGCCGAGAGCCGCGCGATGTGATCGTGCTGATCGTGCGTCACCGCGGCGGCGTGTGCCCACGCGTCGCGCCAGCCACGAAGCCGCGAATCTTCGAGGGGCGCGCCACGCCCCCTCAACCAGTCGAATAGTCCCATCCGGACCCGAATTGCCCCTCCGTCAGTTGTCCGGAATCCGGACTCCAGTGTTCGTTGTCGAGTTTCGTTGGCGTTCGAGCAACCTGTCAAGCGTCGGGTAGTGCGCCGCGCAGACGCCTGGCCTTGGCGCCCACATTGCACGCCGGCCATATCGCCGCGTGTATCCGCGACCGGCGGGTCGCGGGATTCCGGCGGGAGGCTGAGTGACGGGGGCGCCACAAACGACTGACACCGCTGAAATTCCTGGCGACGTAGCGGCCAGCGTATTTGTGGATAGAATGACGGACAAATCCCCCGTGGTCATTGCGGTTGTCAACAACAAAGGCGGGGTGGGGAAGACCACCACGTCCGTGAACCTGGCGGCTGCGCTTGCGACACCGCGCCGCCACGTATTGCTCGTCGACCTGGACAGCCAGGCATCCGCCTCGCTGTGGCTCGGCGTCGATCGCACTCACCTTCGCCCGTCGTCGGCGAGCTGTCTGTTTGAGCAGTTTCCCGCGCAGCAGGCGACGCGCTCGACAAAAGTGCCGCATCTCGATCTGATCACCGGCAGCGTCGAACTCGCGAATGCCGATTTGGCGCTCGCCGACATTCCTGGACGCGAGCTGACGCTGAAGCTGGCGCTTCAGCGAGTACGGGCGCGCTACGACGTGATCGTGCTCGATTGCCCACCGAACCTGTCACTCGTCGGCATCAACGCGTTGATGGCGGCCGATGCCCTGATCGTTCCGGTGACGCCTCAGCACCTCGCGGTCGAAGGGCTGGTCAGTCTGCTGGCATCGGTGGAGACGGTGCGGCTCCGGCTGAGCAGTAAAAACCATCTTCTCGGCATCCTGCTGACCATGGTCGAGCCCGCGAGCGGCCGCGGGCCGTCGCTCGCCAACCACCTTCGCGAGCAATATGGGGAACGAGTGTTCCGCACCGAGATCAGCTCGAGCCGCGCCTTGGAGGAGGCCCCGACCAGCGGCCGAACCATCTTCCAGTTCGCTCCCCGTTCGCGCGCAGCTGATGCATTCCACCGCCTTGCGGCCGAGGTTCTCGACAGGCTCCGCGTGGCCCGACGGTAGCCGTCCCACACGGAAACATGCGTTTGGGACGGAACGATCCACAACCTGAACTGACCTCCGTATTGACGAGCTTGAAGTAAACTACGTCCCCAGTATTGAATAGCGTCCGACTCAACTCTAATTGGAGGTGCGTAATTAGGGATGGAAATAATTACGCGCATGGACGCAGGGACCGGGGAGCACTGAATGGCGCGGCGCCGAAAGACCAGATCTTCGAAAGTTTCCGCCGACATCTTCGCGCCGACCAGGCGCACGAACACCAACAAACGAAAGCCAGGCCGTCCGCCGATTCATGATGAGGCGTGGACCAAGGTTACGGTCGTGCTCTTCAATCGGCAAATCGTGTTTCTGGATCGGCTGGCAGCTAACATCCGCGCCCAGAGCGGCGCCGCGATCAGCCGCGCCCAGCTCATTCGCGCCCTGCTCGACGCGGTGGCCGACGCGGATCTGGATCTGACGATGTCAACTTCCGAGACCGACCTGAAAGCGGCGATTCTCGCCAGACTCGGGAAGTACAGACTCTGAAGCACCAGTAGGTAGAACGTTGCCGCGATCAGTCGGCGCGAGCGAAACGGGAGCGACCTTCGACAGGCTCGGGGTCGTCCTGCGACGTCGAAGGACAAACGCCGAGCAAAGTAAGATTGATCCGTGGCCGAGTGCGTGATCTTCATCGGTCTGCCGGCATCAGGAAAGACGACGTTCTACCAGCGTCGCTTCGCCGAAACCCATCGGCACATCAGCAAGGATCATTGGCCGAAGGCGTCGAACAAGGACACGCGACAGGCCGAAGCGATGCGGACTGCGCTCGCCGGTGGCCAGTCCGTCGTCATCGACAACACCAATCCATCGGCGGCCGATCGGTCGCCCGCAATCGCGCTGGCGCGCGAGTATGGGGCCCGCGTGGTTGGCTACTTTTTTAAGGCGACGACCCGCGAGGCGGTAGGGCGCAATCGCGGCCGGGAAGGAAAGGCGCGGGTGCCGGACGTCGCCATCTTCACCGCCGCCAAACGGCTGGCCCTTCCGGCGGCAGAGGAAGG
>JBKPNQ010000268.1:0-31214 GCA_046732715.1 Acidobacteriota bacterium
GAGTTCTCGCGGAAGTCGCTGATCGGGAAGACGGACTTGAACACCGACTGCAAACCGGCGTCCTCGCGCTCCGAGGGCAGCCGGTTCATCTGCAGGAACCGCTCGTACGACTTCTTCTGAATCTCGATCGGGTTCGGGATCGGGATCGTGGTCTTAATCTTGGAGAAGTCGATGCGCTCGCGGTAGACGTTCTTGGGAAGGCTGTACACTGATAAAACCTCTGGAGTGCTGAATTACGAATGCTGAATGCCGAGTCCATCTCAGCATCCAGCACCGATACCAGGGAACGAACAGAGTTCTGACTGCTCAATTCAGCATTCAGAACTCAGCACTCAGAATTACTTGATTTCAACTTTGGCGCCGACGTCCTCGAACTTCTTCTTGATCGCGGCGGCCTCGTCCTTCGACACGGCTTCCTTGATCGGCTTGGGCGCGCTCTCGACCAGGTCCTTCGCTTCCTTCAGCCCGAGGCTGGTGACTTCGCGGACGACCTTGATGACGTTGATCTTGTTGCTGCCCACTTCGGTCAGCGTCGCAGTGAACTCGGTCTTCTCTTCCACCGGAGCCGCCGCGCCACCGGCCGCCGCGCCGCCGCCTGCCGGCATCGCCATCGGCATGGCCGCCGCCGCGGAAACGCCAAGCTCCGTCTCGAGCGCCTTCACGAGCTGTGATAGTTCGAGGACCGAGATCCCCTTGATGTACTCGACCACCTGCTGCTGATTCAATTCGGCCATTTTCTAAATCTCCTGAACTATGAAAGCTTCCAGCTACCAGCTACCAGCTGCCAGCCGATCCAGCGCGAAGCTGGAAGCTGGAAGCTGGGAGCTTCCCTTACGATTCCGATTTCTTCTTCTCCGCCTGCACCAGCACGCTCATCAGGTCGCGCGCTGGCGCGTTGAGCACGCTCACCAACTGCACCATTGGCGCCTGCAGCACGAAGAGCAGCTTCGCGTAGAGCTCCGGCTTCCCCGGCAGCAACGCGAGGTCGGTGACCTCGGCGGGCTTGATCGTCCGGCCCTGAACGACCGCCGCCTTGATCTGGAGCGCGGGCGTCGCCTTCGCGAACGTCGTCAGCACCTTGGCGAGCGCCACGGGATCGTCACCGCTGTAGGCGACCGCCGTCGTCCCGACGAAGAACTGGGTCAATGGCTCGAACGGCGTGCCCTTGATCGCGCGCGTCGCCAGCGTGTTTTTGACGACCTTGTACTTGCCGCGCGCGCCACGGATCTGCCGGCGCAGCTCAGTGACTTCCGGGACCTTCAGGCCGCGGTAATCGACCAGGATCGCGCTCTCGGTGCCCTTGAAGGCGCCCTCGAGATCCTGAAGTTCGGTTTCTTTATCCGCTCGTGTGACTGCCATTCGTGTTTGCTTCTTTCACTGCTCGCTCGGCGGCTTCGCGCCTCGCTCGGGCCGCAGGCGCTGCTGATTCAACACCTGCGCTCAATCCAACTTTCAGCCCAGCACGACCGTCAGTGCTTGACCACCTCGGTCACATGACTCGTATCGATTGTGATCCCCGGGCCCATCGTCGACGACATCGTCACGCTCTTCAGGAACTTGCCCTTCGCCGCCGACGGCTTCGCTCGAACGACGGAATCGACCAGCGCGTGCGCGTTCTCGATCAGGTTCTGCGACGGGAACGACACCTTGCCAATCGGCGCGTGGATGATCCCGGTCTTGTCGACGCGGAACTCCACCTTGCCGGCCTTGATCTCCTTGACCGCCTTGGCGATGTCGGGCGTGACCGTTCCGGTCTTCGGGTTCGGCATCAGCCCGCGCGGGCCAAGCACCTTTCCAAGCTTGCCAACGGCGCGCATCATGTCGGGCGTGGCGACGACGGCGTCGAAATCCACCCAGCCACCCTGGATCTTCTCGACCAGCTCTTCGCCGCCGACGAAGTCGGCGCCCGCCGCCTGCGCATCCTTTTGTTTATCCGCGCCCGCAATCGCCAGCACCCGCTTGGTCTTGCCGAGCCCGTGCGGCAGCACGACCGTTCCACGGACCATCTGGTCAGCGTGCTTCGGATCGACGCCCAGGCGCATCGCGATCTCGACGGTCTCGTCGAACTTCGCGAATTTCACCTTCTGCATGAGGGGAACGGCATCTTCGATCGAGTGCGGTCGCGCGGGCACCTGCTGCCTGGCGGCAGCGAATTTCTTTCCAGTTTTTCGCATGCGTTGCTCCTGTGGTGCTAGCGGGCTTCGTCGGCCCTCCCACTTTTTATTACTTTGCGCTGGGGCCCCACCCCCCGCGCCCGCCAGCCCTCGCCCTCGGCTCGGGCCGTTTGTTCAGCAACAACGAGCCGCTTCGATCAGCGACTGCGTGGCTGGCACTACCCAATTACATCAATGCCCATCGAGCGCGCAGTGCCTGCGATGGTCTTGAACGCAGACTCGAGCGTGTCGGCGTTGAGATCGGGCATCTTCAGCTTCGCGATGTCTTCGACCTGCTTCTTCGTCACGGTGCCGACCTTGGTCTTGTTGGGTTCGTTCGAGCCCTTCGCCAGATTGGCGGCGCGCTTCAGCAGCACCGACGCCGGCGGCGTCTTGGTGATGAAGCTGTACGACCGATCCGCGTAGACCGTGACGACGACCGGGATGATCAGCCCTTCATCCTTCGACGTCTTCGCGTTGAAGTTCTTGCAGAAGTCCATGATATTGACGCCGTGCGGACCGAGTGCAGTCCCGACCGGCGGCGCCGGGGTGGCTTTCCCCGCCGCGATCTGGAGCTTCACCATTGCTTGTACTTTCTTCGCCATAATTTTGGGCTTCGCTGTCAGTCTCCAGTTACCAGTTACCAGTTACCAGTTACGAGAAAGACGTTCTGGAAACTGGGAGCTGGAAACTGGGAACTACAACTTTTCAACCTGCAAGAAATCCAATTCCACCGGTGTCGATCGTCCGAAGATCGTCACCATTACCTTGAGCGTGTTGCGATCGAGGTTCACTTCGTCCACGGTGCCGTTGAAGCTCGTGAACGGGCCCTCATTGATGCGCACCTGATCGCCCTTTTCGAACGTGTACTTCGGCTTCGGCTTCTCGGCGGCGATCGTCACCTGGTGCAGGATCTGATCGACCTCTTCACGCGTCAGCGGGGTCGGCTTGGCGCCGGCGCCGACGAAGCCGGTCACCTTCGGCGTGTTCTTGACCACGTGCCACGCGTTGTCGGACATGTGCATCTCGACAAGGATGTAGCCGGGGAAGAACCGCTTCGAGCTCACCACTTTCTTGCCGCCGCGCATTTCAACGACGTCCTCGGTCGGGATCAGGATTTCACCGATCTCGTCCTGCAGACCGTAGGCCTGCACGCGCTGGGCGAGCGACTCCGCCACCTTTTTCTCGAAGCCGGAGTACGTGTGGACGATGTACCACTGCTTCGTACGGTCATCGGTCATGGTCGTCATGCCGCTCCCAGAGTGCGATAGATCCAGTCCACGATTTGCGTCAGGAGCAGATCGACGCCCCACAGGTACACGCCGAAAAACACCGACGTCAGAATCACGACGATGGTGGTCGCGTAGACTTCCTTCCGGCTGGGCCAGGTGACGCGCGCGGTCTCGTTGCGCACTTCCGAGAGAAACCGCCGGGACTGGCCCCACCAACCGGTCACACTCTCGCGTGCCCGGCCGCTGATGGAATCCTTTTCGTCGTGTTCCGACATTGCCATTGCTTTATGCATCTCACAACTGACGCTGTCTCTGGTCAGTTTCCAGTTACCAGTTTCCGGTCTCCAGACGTCCGACCTCACTGGGAACTGGCTACTGGTCACTGCAACTGGCAGGACAGGAGGGAATCGAACCCCCAACCCCCGGTTTTGGAGACCGGTGCTCTGCCAATTGAGCTACTGTCCTTTATACTCCGAGGGGCTTCGCCCCTCGGACTCCCCTACACCGTCGCTCGCGGGGCCCCTACGCCCGCTCCGCTGCGGTGGCTCGCCTCGCTTTGCTCGTCGCGTCTCTCTTTACGCGGCCTTGCCTCGCTGTAACCGATGCCATTCCGACGGTGTGAGGCGGGTCACTGGAATTGCTGATTGCTGAATGCTGATTGCTGAATGAAAACGCTCTTCAATCAGCATTCAGCCATCAAAAATCAGCATTCCACTACTTCGTCTCCCGATGCCCCGTGTGCTTGCGGCAGAAGCGGCAGTACTTGCTCAACTCGAGCCGCTCGCTCGTCTTCTTCTTGTTCTTCGTCGTGCTGTAATTGCGGCGCTTACACTCGGTACATGCCAGCGCGATGATGTCTCTCATTTCAGAGTCCTTGAATTTCTGATGTGCGATTGCTGACTGCTGATTGAGTCCAATCGACACTCAGCATTCAGCCATCAGCAATTCACTCAACGATCTCAGTGATGGTGCCGGCGCCGACCGTGCGGCCGCCTTCACGAATCGCGAACCGCGCGCCCTTTTCGAGCGCGACCGGCGTGTGCAGTTCCGCCGTGATGCTGGTGTTGTCACCGGGCATCACCATCTCGACCCCCTCTGGCAGCTTGAGCGAGCCGGTGACGTCGGTCGTGCGGATGTAGAACTGCGGACGATAGCCGTTGAAGAACGGCGTGTGGCGGCCGCCTTCATCCTTCGACAGGATGTAGACCTCGCCCTTGAACTTCGTGTGCGGCTTGATCGAGCCCGGCTTGGCCAGCACCTGGCCGCGCTCGACGTCGTCTTTTTCCACGCCGCGAAGGAGGACGCCGATGTTGTCGCCCGCCACTCCCGCATCAAGGAGCTTGCGGAACATTTCTACGCCGGTGACCACCTTCTTCTCGGTTGGCTTGAATCCCACGATCTCGATTTCCTCGCCGACCTTCACCTGGCCGCGCTCGACGCGGCCGGTGACGACGGTGCCGCGGCCGGAGATCGAGAACACATCCTCGATCGGCATCAGGAACGGCTTGTCGATTTCGCGCTCCGGCATCGGGATATAACTGTCGAGCGCATCCATCAGTTTCAGGACCGAGTCCACGCCCTCCTGATCGCCCTGCAGCGCCTTCAGCGCCGACACCCTCACGACAGGGGCGTCGTCGCCGGGGAAGCCATAGCTCTTCAACAGCTCGCGCACCTCCAGCTCGACGAGGTCGACGAGCTCGGGATCATCGACCGCGTCAACCTTGTTGAGCGCGACGACCATCGACGGCACGTTGACCTGCTTGGCGAGCAGGACGTGCTCGCGGGTCTGCGGCATCGGGCCGTCAACGGCGCTGACGACCAGAATCGCACCGTCCATCTGCGCGGCACCCGTGATCATGTTCTTGATGTAGTCGGCGTGACCGGGGCAGTCGACGTGCGCGTAATGCCGCTTCGGCGTCGAGTACTCGACGTGGCTCGTCGCAATCGTCAAGATCTTCGTGGCGTCGCGGCGCCCCTGCGACTCTGATGCCTTGGCAACCTCGTCGTACGAGACGAACTTCGCCCAGCCCTTGTCGGCGGCAACCTTCGTCAGCGCGGCCGTCAGCGTGGTCTTGCCGTGGTCGATGTGGCCGATGGTGCCAACATTGACGTGAGGTTTGGAACGGTCGAATTTCTCTTTTGCCATGTCGTTGTGTGCTCCGATTGCCTGCTGCTGTCGTTACTATCGAAGAAGTCCGTGCCTCAAGGATCAGCCGATGACCAGGATTGAACTGGTGACCTCGTCCTTACCAAGGACGCGCTCTGCCAACTGAGCTACATCGGCCCACCTTGGCGCTTGCTTCGCCCATCGCGTCGGCGAGGCAGGCATAAGCGGGAGACGGGGATCGAACCCGCGACCAACAGCTTGGAAGGCTGTGACTCTACCACTGAGTTACTCCCGCATATTCTCAGCTGGGGCTTCACCCCCGGACCGCTGTACGTTCGCGCTCGTTTCAATCTGTTTTCTGAGCCCTTCGACTCGGCGCTTCGCGCCTCGCTCAGGGCACTCGACGCGTCGACGACGCGGCCTGCCACGAGCGAGCCGCGCAGCGGCGAGTCGAGTGGTGGCGAGGGGAGGATTCGAACCTCCGAAGCCGCTGGGGCGACAGATTTACAGTCTGTTGCGTTTGACCGCTTCGCTACCTCGCCGTTATGCATTCCCCGCGACTGTCGCTGACAAACGAGCAAGCTTCGGCGAGGCACGCTGGGAGCGCCACGCGTGATGGCTGCTCTTCTCGCAAAATTGTTTGGATTTTCGCCGTTACGACGTCCCCTGCGGAACTGCCCGAAATCCCTTGTTGTGCTCGTAGTGATCCACCTTTGCGCTTCCGCGCCAAGGCGGACAGGTGGAGCTGGCGAAGGGATTCGAACCCCCGACCGGCTGATTACAAATCAGCTGCTCTACCGGACTGAGCTACGCCAGCCCAGACAAAAGATTATTTGTAGCACATGCCGTGCCACGGGTGCAACTTACGAAGTGGAACGTTCGAAGTTAAAAGTTAGAAGCTATTTAGATTCAGTGATTTGCGCCGCTCAGCAATTTTTGAGCCGTCCGTTCCAGCCGCCGCGTGTCCGCCTCGCCTCCTCACTTTTGACTTCTGACTTTTAACTTTTCCCTTTCTCGTTGCCGCGCCGCCTCGAAGAGCACGACGCCGGCGGCAACGGACACGTTCAGACTGTCGACGCTGCCGTGCATCGGGATGGACACCACCCGATCGCACCGCTCGCGAACCAGTCGTCGCAGTCCGCTGCCCTCGGCGCCAAGGACGATCGCCGTCGGCAGGGTGAAGTCGACGGCATCGTACGACTCTGACGCGTCGCCAGCGAGGCCAATCGTCCAGACGCCGAGCGTCTTCAACTCTTCGATCGCGCGCGCGATGTTCACCTCGGTCGCCAGGTGAACGCGCGCCACCGCACCCGCCGACGCCTTCGCAGCAACCCCGTCGAGCGATGCGGCATGACGCGCCTGACGGACGATCCCGTGCGCGCCGGCCGCGTCGACCGTCCTGACGATCGCCCCGACATTGTGCGGATCCTCGATGCCGTCGAGCACGATGATCAGCGGCGGCGACGGACGGGCGGCCTCTACCAGCTCCCGCAGCGAATGATCGCGTGGCGGCTCCAGCTCGGCGACGATCCCCTGGTGCACGCCACCGCGCGCGGCACGATCGATGGCAGCGGCATCCACCCGCTCGACATGCACCCGGTTCTCTCGCGCCAGCGAGAGCACGTCGGCCACACGCCGATCGGCGCGGGGACCGACGCGCACGCGGCGCACGCGTCCGCTACGGAGCGCTTCGAGGACCGGGTTAATGCCGTAGATGATCATTGAGTCATTGCCGATGCTCGATGGCTGATTGTCGATGACCGATCAATCCACAACCAGCCATCGAACATCAGCA
Organism: Acidobacteriota bacterium; assembly: GCA_046732715.1. GTDB lineage: Bacteria > Acidobacteriota > Vicinamibacteria > Vicinamibacterales > 2-12-FULL-66-21 > JALZOC01. Next base: position 7,288 of record JBKPNQ010000268.1, read on the forward strand.
ATCCTTATCGTCGAGCGATCTCGGCGGCGAACGCGATGGCGCGCTCACGGCAGCCGAGAATCGGCGCCAGCCCGGCGCCTGGCTGAAGTGCCGCGCCCCGTTCGATCGCCGGCACCGCGACATCGAGCTCCGGTCCTGCGTCCTCGCCGGTGAACGCGACACGAATCGGATGAAAGAGTGCCTTGCCCTTGAGTCCGGTTCGCTCCTTCACCCGATTGGCCATCGCGCGAAACGATTCGCGATCCTTCAGCGGCGTCTCGATCGCATCCGCCAACGCGGCAATCACCTGTCGCGCTCCGCTCTCGTGCAAGACACCGGCGACCTCGTTCCGCGCCAGCGCCACGGCCGGATCGAACTCGAATAGAAACTTCAGGCGATCGGGAATCTCCTCGAGCCGATCGACTGAACCGACCAGAGCCATCGGCAGCACCGACACGAGGTACTCCATCGCGTCGTCGGTCCGCCGGCGCAGATAGCCGCGCGACAGGAAATACCGCACCGACTCTGCCGCCAGACGAGCGGGGGCCGCCTCCTTCATATAGTGCCGGTTCATCCAGGCGAGCTTCTCCTGGTCGAAGATTCCGGCGCTGTGGCCAACGTCTTCGAGCGCAAATCGCCGCGCCAGTTCCTGGATCGGCACCAGTTCCTCGTCGTCGCCAGGTGACCAGCCGATGAGCGCCAGGTAATTGACGAGCGCTTCGGGAAGATACCCACGCTCGCGGAATTCGGAGACCGACGTCGCACCGTGGCGCTTCGAGAGCGGCGTGTGATCGGGACCCATGACCAACGACAAATGCGCGAACTCCGGCGGCGTAAACCCGAGCGCCTGATAGAGCAGCACCTGCCGCGGTGTGTTGGAGATGTGATCCTCGCCGCGAATCACATGCGTCACCTCCATCACCGCGTCGTCGACGACGACGGCGAAGTTGTAGGCGGGCCGGCCATCGGATCGTACGAGCACCGGATCGCCGATCACGTCGCTGTTGAACGTCACCTCGCCTCGTACGAGATCGCGGAAGGTCACATCGCCGACGTCGGGCACCTTGAACCGGATGACTGGCCGCTCACCGCCGTCGATGCGGCCGCGCGCCTCGTCGAGCGTGATCCCGCGACAGGTGCCGTGGTACTTCGGCGGACGTCCGGCAGCCAGATCGGCCTTGCGATCGTCATCCAGCTTCGCCGGCGAACAGAAACAGTAGTAGGCGTTGCCGCCGTGCAACAGCTCGTTCGCGTACGACGCGTACAGGTGCAGCCGTTCGGACTGGCGATAGGGTCCATGAGGCCCACCGACATCCGGGCCTTCATCCCAGTCCAGGCCCAGCCATCGAAGGTCCTCGAGGATACTGGCCTCCGACTCACGCGTGGACCGCTCGGCGTCGGTGTCTTCAATGCGGAGGATGAACGTGCCGTCCTTGCCGTGTGCCAGCAGCCAATTGAAGAGCGCGGTACGCGCGTTTCCCACGTGCAACTGGCCGGTCGGACTTGGTGCAAAGCGAACTCGCATTATGACTGTGCGCTCGGATCCCTGCCCGGCGAAGCCGCTGACAGCAAGGCCACGGCATGCGCCGCGATCGCTTCGCCGCGACCAACGGCATCAACACCTTCATTCGTCTTGCCCTTGACGCTGACGCAATCGACGGCAATTTCGAGCGCGGCGGCAAGCTCGGTGCGAATCTGTTCGATGAACGGCGCAATCTTCGGGCGCTCGAGGATGACGGTGACGTCCACGTTCTCGGTCGCGAATCCTCGGGCATGAACGAGACGCACGGTGTCTCGCACCATCTGAATGCTGGACGCTCCCTGCCACCGCGGATCGGTGTCGGGATAGTGCTGACCGACGTTACCGGCGCAGACGGCGCCGAGCACGGCATCGATCACCGCGTGGCAGGCGACATCAGCATCCGAGTGTCCGAAGGCGCCCTTGTCGGACGGAATCGTCACGCCGCCAATGATCAGCGGACGTCCCTCCACCAGCCGATGGAGATCGTACCCGGTGCCGATACGCGTCGTCACGGCGGACTGTCGGCGCGCGGCGGCGAGATCGCGGGCAGTCGTGATCTTCACGTTGGCTGGATCTCCCTCCACGACATGAACCCGATGTCCGGCCCGCTCGGCGAGCATCGCTTCGTCGGTCGCCTCGACTCCGGTGCGCCCTAACGCGACCGCGGCGCCGAGAATCTCCCGTCGGAATGCCTGCGGCGTCTGCGCAAGGTAGACGGTCGCTCGCGGAATCGTTTCAACGATCAAGGCCCGCGCGCCTTCCCCCTCGACGCGTTTCACCGTGTCGCTGGCGGGAAGCGCCGCGATCGCCGCGCCAAACTCGGCAGCCGCGTCGATCGATCGCGAGATCAGCGCCGGCGACACGAACGGGCGCGCGGCGTCGTGGACGAGCACCACATCGGATTCGGGAAGGACGCGATCGAAGGCGTTCGCCACCGAGTCCTGCCGCCGCGATCCCCCCGCAACCACGCGAACGTCGTCCGCGCTCAGCCAATCGGGTGGCGTGGTGGCGAGCGCGGGCGGCAGCACAACGATCACATCGTTGACGCGTTCGTGGCTGGCAAAGGCGGCGACGCTTCGCTCGAGAATCGATCGATCTCCGATCTGGAGCAACTGCTTCGGCACGGCCGCACCCAGCCGGCGGCCTTGGCCGGCAGCCGCGATGATGGCGGTTACATGCATGGGAAGGATCGCAGTAGTGCGATCAAACGATAATTATAGCGCACGCAGGTCAGATGGCCTGCGTCTCGGGTGGTTCGTCTGCGCCGCGACGGATCACCTCGCGGACCTGATCGGCAAAGCTGCGCGCCTGTTCGCGAGTGATCCCGTTCGTCGCGATCGGCGGGTGAATGGTGACGTCGACGTCCGCCGGCATGACCATGAGACGCCCCTTGGCCATCACGAAGCGGCTGCGGGCGATCGAGACGGGCAGGACCGGCAGCGCTGAATCAGTCGCGAGCAGAAAGATGCCGCCCTTGAATCGACCGACCGAGCCGTCGACGCTGCGCGTGCCCTCAGGAAACACGATCACGGATCGCGCGGCAGCGACGAGATTCGCCATCCGCTTCAGGATCCCGGCGCCGGGATGCTTTCGATCCACGAGTAGATGTCCCGTCCGCTGCAGATGCCAGCCGAGAAACGGGATGCGCCCGAGCGACTCCTTCGCCACGATCCGCAGTTGCAACGGCAACGCCGTGAACACGATCGGAATGTCGTAGATGCTCTGATGGTTTGCGGCAACCACGTAACTGCAGCGCGGATCAATGTGTTCGAGACCACTGACGTGGAGACGCACGCCGGTCGTTTTGAGAATGAGCCACGCCCAGGCGCGCGCACAACGATGGCCGAAGTCTCCGTTTCGATCGAACAGCGTCGACAGCAGCGAGGCGGTACCAAGCACGATCGTGTAGAGCGTGACGGCCGGAATGAGAAAGCAGACGGTTCGCCACCAGTGGTAGGGGGGAAGACGCAAGTGAAAAGTGAAAAGTTAAAAGTAAAAGGTTAAAAGTAGGCGCTCGAGCGTTCACTTCGCCTGTGCCGCCTGGCTGGCGGTTTGCGCCGCCGCGACCGGCGGATGCGACGGTTGCGCCGCGCCCTCGATGTACCGTCCGAAAATCATCTTCCCGGCCGTGGTCTGCAAGACGCTCGTGACCACGATGTCGATGTTGCGGCTGATCATCCGGCGCGCGTTGTCGACGACCACCATCGTCCCGTCGTCCAGGTAGGCGACGCCCTGGTTGTACTCCTTGCCCTCCTTGAGGATGAAGACTCTCATGAATTCGCCGGGCAGCACGACCGGTTTCAACGCGTTCGCAAGCTCGTTGATGTTGAGCACCTCGACCCCTCGGAGCTGAGCGACCTTGTTCAGGTTGAAATCGTTGGTGACGATCTTCCCGGCCAGGGTGCGGCCGAGCTCGATGAGTTTCAGATCGACTTCTTTGATTTCGGGAAAGTCGAGATCCGAGATCATCACGTCGAGTCCGGACATCTTCTGAATCTTCTGCAGGATGTCCAGCCCTCGGCGGCCGCGGTTTCGCTTCATCGAATCGGCGGAATCGGCAACGAGCTGCAGCTCCTTGAGCACAAACTGAGGAATCACCAGCGTGCCGTCGAGAAATCCCGTTTCGCAGACGTCGGCGATGCGGCCATCGATAATGACGCTGGTGTCGAGAATGCGGTATCGCTTCTTCGGGCCGGTATCGCGAAAGAGCGCCACCAGCCGAGCCGGCTCCAGCCACTCCCCTTTGCGCGCGCCCATCACGATGCCGAGATAGGGAAACACGAGCAGGATGACGCTGTGCAGGAAGACGATCCGTCGATCGCCGGTGTCAGCCCAGAAGAGGGCGGCTCCGATCGTCTTCGCGAGCCCCAGGCCGATGGCACCGCCGATCAAGGCGCCGAGCAGATCGGTGACCGCGGCCGACCGGAGCCGGGTCTCAATCCAGATGATCAGGGCGCCAAGAGACGCGCCGATCAGCCCGTTCAGCGTCACATCGGGGCTGAAGGGACGCGTCAAGATTGCGGCGTAGGTTACAGCCAGTACAAAGAGGATGCGGACGAGTATGAACCAGATCATCGAACGCTCCGGGTATGAAGACTGAGATCTATGATACTTCGGGGCAGAATCCCTAATCACTGATCCCTGATCTCGGATCGGGGATTCACGATGAGTGATCAGTGATGAGGGATTGCCCTACCAGTCCATCAGCGCGTCCAGCGCTTCGGAGACGTTCTTCACTGGCAGGAGCTCGCAGCCGGCCGGGGTGTCGTCGGTGGAGCAATTGCCCTGCGGGACGATGCACCGGGTGAATCCCATCTGCGCGGCTTCGCGCACGCGAAGTGACGCCTGGCTGACGCCACGGACCTCACCCGCCAGCCCGACTTCGCCAAATACCGCCGTGGCCGCCTTGACGGGACGATTCCGAACACTCGACGCGACGGCGGCAACGATGCCAAGGTCCGCAGCGGGCTCGTCGACCGCGATCCCCCCTGCGACATTGACAAACACATCGTCGGCAATCAGATTCAATCCCGCCCGCTTTTCCATCACGGCCAGCAGGAGGGAGAGCCGGTTCTGATCGAGACCGCTCGTCATGCGGCGTGCATTGCCGTAGGTGCTGGTGCTGACGAGCGCCTGGATCTCGACGAGCATTGGCCGCGACCCTTCGACACAGCACAGGACGGCTGAGCCCGGCACATTCGCCGGACGTTCAGCGAGGAATAGTTTCGACGGGTTCGGAACCGCACACAGGCCCCGGCCGGTCATCTCGAAGACGCCCAACTCGCTGACCGCGCCGAACCGGTTCTTCACCGCGCGCACAACCCGATGCGCATGGTGCTTTTCGCCTTCGAAGTACAGCACGGTGTCGACGATGTGCTCGAGCGCTTTGGGGCCGGCAATGTTGCCGTCCTTCGTCACGTGGCCGACGAGGAACGTGGGGATGTTCTGTCCCTTTGCCGCGAAGAGCAGTTGTGTCGCCGCTTCGCGCACCTGGCCGATGCTGCCAGGTGCCGACTGGAACCGGAGCGAGAACACCGTCTGGATCGAATCGACGATGACGAACGCCGGTTTGAGCCGCGCAACCTCTTCGAGGATGCGTTCGAGGCAGGTCTCCGCCAGGATGTAGAGCGGCGCGCGCTCGATACCGAGTCGCTCGCCGCGTGATTTGATCTGGTGCTCGGATTCTTCGCCCGAGCTATAGAGAACCGGACCAAAAGTCTGGGCGAAGTGCGCCGCTGCCTGTAACAGCAGCGTGGACTTGCCGATGCCGGGTTCACCGCCAATCAGCACGAGCGATCCCGGTACGACACCACCGCCAAGCACCCGATCGAACTCGTCGATGCCGGTCGTCAGCCGTTCAGCGACGACGGTGTCGATATCAGCGTACAGCTGCGGCCCGGCGGCCGCGGCAAGGCTGTAACGCTTCGCGATGTCCGACGTCGGCGCCGGTGCCTCGGCGGCCCGCTCCTCGACCAGCGTGTTCCAGGCGCCGCACTCCGGGCAGCGTCCGAGCCACTTCTGGGACTGCGCCCCGCATTCCTGGCAGCTAAAGACGGTCTTGGTTTTCATTGAAGTGTGTCTGTTGCCAGTTGCCAGTGAGAAACTCGAACTCTCAAATCGGCTGCTCGGTGAGATTCCTGCGTACCTCACTGGAAACTGGGAACGGCAACTGGAAACTGATCATGAATACACCCGCTCTATTCTCGCTCCGACACGACACAGCAGCTCATACGGAATCGTTCCGATCGACGCGGCGATTTCGCGCACATCGAGCGATTCGCTCCCTTGCTGGCCGATGATGACGACTTCATCTCCCGGTGCAACGTCGGTGCCGGTCACATCAATCATCGTCATGTCCATGCAGACGGATCCGACAATCGGCGCGCGGCGGCCGCGCACCAGCATGTAGCCGTGGCCGGCGAGGCGGCGGTCGAGGCCGTCGGCGTATCCGGCCGGCACGACGGCAATCGTCGATGGGCGATCGACGACAGACTGCAGCCCGTAGCCGGTTCCCTCACCTGGCCTCAGGCCCTTCACATGAACGATACGGCTATGGAGTGACAAGGCAGGTCGCAGCGCAAGAGTCGCCGCCAGCGGCGGCGGCACGATGCCGTAGAGCAGGAGTCCGGGACGGACGAAGTCGTACCAGACCCGCTCGTCGCGCAACAGCGCGGCGCTGTTTGCGGCGTGCCGCGCACGCGTCGTGATGCCGAGTGACGTCAGCGTCGCACAGGCTGATTCGAATCGCTCGCCCTGTTGTGCGAACGCCGGACTCTCCGGCTCGTCCGCGGTGGCGAAGTGCGTGTAGACGGCGTCGATTGACAGATTACGACTCGCGGCGACTTCCGGCAGGGTTCGCTTGATGTTGTCGTGACGGAAGCCGAGCCGATTCATGCCGGTATCGATCTTGAGGTGACACTTCAGGATCGCACCATGTTTGGCCGCGGAGGCCTGCAACGCGCGCGCAGCCGATGGCGTCGAAATGGTCGGCGTCAGGTAGTGCTGGAAGACGCCGTGAAGATCGCTGATGCCAAGTGCACCGAAGACGAGGATGGGGACTCGCACCCCCGCGCGCCGCAACACGATGCCTTCCTCGATGTCGGCACAGGCGAGCATTGCGGCACCGGCGTGCTCGAGCGTGGGTCCAACTTCGGCCGCGCCGTGACCGTAGGCATTCGCTTTGACGACGGCAATGATCTTCGGAACGGGCGTGTGCGAGGAGGATGCGAGAAAGCTGGAAATGGCGCGGAAGTTCGAACGGATGGCGTCAAGATCGACGCGGGCGACGGTCGGCCGGTTATTGCTCACGGCTCGCTCGGCGGCTTCGCGCCTCGTCGTTCGACCTTCTCAGGACGACCCTGAGCTTGTCGAAGAGTCGCTCGGGCCGCAGTCGCTTCACGGCGTGCCGTGCGCGAGGTTTTCGAACCGCGTGTGTTCCTTGATGAACGCGAGCTTCGCGGTTCCCACCGGCCCGTTGCGCTGCTTGCCGATGATGATTTCGGCCGTGCCTTCGGCCTCCTGGTTCGGGCTGCCGTCGGCGTCGCGATACTGCTCCTCGCGAAAAATGAACATGACGACGTCCGCGTCCTGTTCGAGCGCGCCAGACTCACGCAGGTCGGACAGCTGCGGGCGGTGATCGGAACGCGTCTCCGGCGCGCGCGACAGCTGCGATAGCGCCACGATTGGCACCTGGAGCTCTTTCGCCAGTCCCTTCAGTGAACGCGAGATCGACGCGAGCTCGGTCTGGCGGCTCTCGAACCGTCCGCGCCCCTGCATCAACTGGATGTAATCGATGATGAGGAGGTGCAGGCCGTGCTCGGCCTTCAGTCGTCGCGCCTTGGCGCGCATCTCGAGCACGCCAATCGACGCGCTGTCGTCGATGAACACGCGTGCCTCGGCAAGCGTGCCGAGCGCGTGCGACAACCGGCCGTAATCCTTCTCGTTCAAATAGCCGGTGCGAAACCGATGCGCATCAATCCGTGCCTCGGACGTCAGCATGCGCATGAAGAGCTGTTCTTTCGACATCTCGAGGCTGAAGAACCCGACGGTCATGTCGGTTGACGTGCCGACGTGCTGCGCGATGTTCAGGACGAAGCTCGTCTTGCCCATCGACGGGCGGGCGGCAACGAGAATCAGATCCGACGGTTGCAGGCCGGCGGTCATTTCATCGAGATCGACGAAGCCGGTCGGGACACCGGTGACGAGCCCCTTGTGCTGCTGCAGCTTTTCGATGGTGCTGAAGCTGGTCTGCACCAGATCGCGCAGCGGAACAAAGCCGGCCCGAATCCGATCCTCGGCGATGGCAAAGATCGCACGCTCGGCGCTGTCGAGGAGAAGATCCGGCTCGTCTTCCCCCTCGTACGCATCCGCGAGGATCTTGTTGGCCGAATGAATGAGGCTTCGAAGCGTCGACTTTTCCTTGACGATCTTCGCGTAATACTCGACATTCGCCGACCGCGGCACGCCGTCAGCCAGCGATGCGATGTAGGCCGGGCCGCCAACCTCTTCGAGATCCCCCTTCCTGGACAGCTCCTCCTTCAACGTCACGAAGTCGATCGCGTCGCCGCGCTCGCTGAGCGCGACCATGCGGTCGAAAATCCTGCGGTGCGCGTCGCGGAAGAAATCCCTCGCGTCGATCACTTCGGCCGCCGCGTTGAACGCGTCGTTATGAATCAGGATTGCGCCGAGCACGGATTTCTCCGCATCGAGATTGTGAGGAAGCGTTCGCGTCGGGGCGGCGAGTTCAGCCAAGGGATTGTCGAGGAAAAGAAAAGGGCGCCTTCGACTGTCATCGAAGAACGCCCCAGAAGTTTACCAGATTGTTGTTCCGCCTGACGGCGGAAGCGACGCTATTTATGTTCGGCGACGACGCTGACTTTCACCTGCGCAGTGACGTCACGATGGATCTTGACCGGCACGGTCACTTGACCGAGCGCTTTCAACGGGTCCGCAAGCGTGATCTTGCGCCGGTCGACGTCGAACCCCTTCGCCGCCAGCGCCGCGGCGATGTCGGCGGTCGTCACCGAGCCGTACAGCGTGTCGTTCTCGCCGACGCGACGCGGGATCGCGATCTCGGCTTCACCGAGCCGCGCGGCGAACGCTTCGGCCTGCGTCTTCTCCTCGAGCTCGCGCGCTTCCGCATTCTTCCGCTCGCGCTCGATCTGCCGCTTGTTACCTTCGTTGACCGCCAGCGCCAGTTTTCGCGGCAGCAGGTAGTTGCGGGCGTAGCCCTCGGCGACCTTCACGATGTCGCCGCGGCGTCCCAGATTGTCGACGTGTTCTCTCAGAATGACTTCCATGGTGATTCCTGCAATTCGTGAATTCGTGAATTGGTGGATTGGTGAAGTTGGTGGATTTTAGTGACTTGGGCTCCGCACGCGCTACCGCGCGTGCTATTAGAGCGCGGCAGTAGCCGCGCGATGCCAACTCACCAATTCACCAAATCACCAACTCACTAATCCGTGACGTACGGAATCAGCGCCAGCTGGCGCGCGCGCTTGATCGCGACCTGCAGCTTGCGCTGGTGCAGCGCGCACGTGCCCGAGATCCGCCGCGGCTGAATCTTGCCGCGCTCGGGCAGGAACGGCGCGAGCAGACGCACGTCCTTGTAGTTGATGTAGTCGATCTTCTCCGCGCAGAATTTGCACACCCGGCGCCGGCGGAAGAATCCACGACGGGGGGCGTCAGCGCCGCCCTTGCCGTCCTTCTTGTCGCCGCCACGGCCGCGGCCGCCTCCTCGTTCCTCCCTCATCGCTGGGCCTCCAAACCTTCCATGTCGTCCTGAGAATCGCCGTCGCCTCGTCCTTCACCAGGCTGCCGTTCCGGCGGCAGACCTCGCGCGACGCGGCGGCGCGCGACGAACGCCTTGCGCGCCTCGCTGGTCCGCTGCGCGACGCGCAGCTCTTCGTCGACGCGAACGATCAAATGTCGAATCACCTGATCGATCACCCGCAGCCGCCGATCGATTTCCTTCATCAGCTCACCCGAGCCGGTGATGGTCTCGACGACGTACGTGCCTTCGCGGTGATGGCCGATGTCGTAGGCGAGGCGCTTGCGGCCCCAGTTCTCGGTCTTGTCGAACGTCCCGTTGAAGCGCTGGACGATCTGCTCGATCTGCGTGTGCAGATCGGCAATCTCCTGCTCGCTCGCCTCGGGCGTGACGATGTAGACGAGCTCGTACTGCCTTGCTGTGCTCATGGGTCTCCTTCTGGACTAAACGGCTACTCGTCAGTCACCAGTCCCCAGTTGCCAGTTCCCCGTAGGTTCACTGGAAACTGGAGACTGGCGACTCTGAAGTAGCAAGGAGAAGAGAGGTTGTAGATTGTCTATTCCCCGTCTTCTTTCCTGTTGAACCTGTTCATCACCGGCACGATGCCTTCAGCGACGAACAGTTCGGCGGCGTCCGCGGCGCGGTTCGTCGCCTCGGCGATTTCGTTCCGCTCCTCCGGTTCGAACTTCGCCAGCACGTGATCCGCGAGATCGAACCGGCCGTCTCCACGTCCGACGCCGATTCGCAGCCGTGCGAATTCTTCGGTTCCGAGTGCCCCGATGATCGACTTCAGGCCATTGTGGCCGCCCGCCGACCCGGAAGGCCGCGCTCTCAACCTTCCCAGTTCCAGATTCGTGTCGTCGACGACGACGAAGAGATCCGGGATCTCGATCTTGTAGAACCGCAGCAGCTCGCCAATCGCGCCGCCGCTCAGGTTCATGAACGTCAGCGGCTTGGCGACGATGACCGCCGCCGCCCGCCACTTCGCTTGCAGCGCCTCGGCCGGCGCCGACTCCCACTCGAGCCGATGCCGTTCCGCCAGCATGTCGGTCACATCGAACCCGACGTTGTGCCGCGTGCCGCTGTACTTGCGGCCAGGGTTGCCTAGTCCGACAACGAGTTTCATCGAGGGCCCCGTCAGCTTTTCTCACTGCTCGCGGGGCCCCACCCCCGCTCGCTCTCGCTGCGGCGCTTCTACTTCTTCTCCTTGGCTGCCGCCTCTTCCTCGGGCTTCTCGACCTTGCCCTTCTTGATGACTTCGGGCTCGGCCGGCGCCGCCGTTGCCGCCGCGGCCACCGCATCGGCCGGTGCCGGCTCTTCCTCGACACGCAGCGTGACGACGTGGACGATCATCATGTCGGGATCGCTCGTCGCCTTCCACTTGGCGCCTTCAGCCTGCAGCTCCCGCACGCGCACGCCCTCGTGCAGCATCAGCTCGGTGATGTCGACCGTGATGTTCTCCGGGATGTCACCCGGCAACACCTCAATCTCGATCTCGCGATTGACGAAGTCGACGATGCCACCCTGCTGCTTGACGCCCTTCGCCTCGCCCTTGAGCACGATCGGCACGGTGACGTTGATCGTCTTGTCCATGGCGACCTGATAGAAGTCGGCATGGAGCAGTTTGTGGTCGATTGGATCGAGCTGATACTCCTTCACGAGCACGCGCGTGTTCCCGCCATCGAGCTTCAGTCCGATCAGGGTGTTCACGCCCGATTCGGAGTGGAGGATCCTGAGGAGCGTCTTCGGATCGACCGCGATCTCGACGGCCTTCCCCTTCTCGGCCCCGTACACCACTGCGGGAATGCGTCCCTGCGCGCGCAGGCGCCGCGCCTCGTTCTTCCCGCGTCCGCCACGTTTTTCTGCCTGTAAGACTGCATCCATAAGTCAGTTTCCAGTTGCCAGTTGCCAGTTGCCAGTTGCCAGTTGTTGATTCCTCAGTTCCGAACCGGAAACTGGAGACTGGGAACTGGAAACTTCTCTCTATACAAACAATGAAGAGACCGACGTCTCTTCGTGAATACTCCGAATCGCCTGCCCCAGCAGCCGAGCGACCGAGAGCACCTTGATCTTGCCGCACCGCGCGCGATCGCCGTTGAGCGGGATCGTGTTCGTGATGATCACCTGATCGATCGGCGCTGCCTCGAGCCGCGTGATCGCGGGACCTGACAGGACCCCGTGCACCGCGCAGGCGAGCACCCGCTGCGCGCCGTTGTCCTTCAGCGCCTTCGCGGCGTTCACGATCGTCCCGGCCGTATCGATGATGTCGTCCTGGATGATGCACGTCTGGCCGGTCACATCGCCCACCACGTTCATCACTTCGGCCGTGCCGCCATCGCTGCGCCGCTTGTCGATGATGGCGAGATCCGCATCCAGCCGCTTCGCATAGGCGCGGGCGCGCTCTGCGCCGCCTGCGTCCGGCGAGACAATCGTCAGGTTCGGGAAGGCCAGCCGCGAGCAGTAGTCGATGATGACGGGCGCGGCAAACAAATGATCGACCGGGATGTCAAAGAACCCCTGAATCTGCGCCTTGTGCAGATCCATCGTCAACACGCGATTCGTGCCGGCCGCGCTCAGCAGGTTCGCCACCAGCTTGGCCGAAATCGGCACCCGCGGCTTGTCCTTGCGGTCCTGACGCGCGTAGCCGTAATACGGAATCACCGCGGTGATGCGCGACGCCGACGAACGCCGGAAGGCGTCGATCATCACGCACAGCTCCATGATGCTGTTGTCAACGTCCGCGCACGTCGGCTGCACGATGAAGACATCCGTGCCCCGGATGTTTTCGTCGATCTGGAACGAAACCTCGGTATCCGGAAATCGCTGCAGCCTCGCGTGGCCGATCGGCACACCGAGGAAGTCCGCGATCTCGTGCGCGAGCGCCGGATGGGCGCTGCCTGAAAACAGTTTCAGTTGGCCGCCATTCATCGTGTCAGTTTCGGCCGGTATCGACCGATGGTCCGGCACCAGCCGGACACTGTCCTCGCTCGGCTGCGCCGGGCCGTCTGAGCGCTCCGCGCAAGCCGAACGTCACCATCCACTGTGTGGTTGGGGCGGGAGGATTCGAACCTCCGAATACGGGATCCAAAGTCCCGCGCCTTACCGCTTGGCCACGCCCCAGCACGGTTCGGCGAGACGCCTTACGCGCCGCGCCCACCGCCGCGGCCGCCCAGCCAGGCTGTCTCCGCCGAAACGTCGCGAAGCGCAGCCTCAAGGCGCGGCCCGAAAGGGCTGTCCGCAAGAGGTTAAGTGTAGCCGGTTTCAGCGCTTCTTGGCAACGGGGCGCGCGCGCCGCTCATATTCTGCCCGCGAGATCGTCCGCGTCAAGATCGCCTGATTGCCGCCTTTTGAAAGCGGTCTGATGCAGCGCATCGCGGCAGCTCGGCTGCGAAACAGGCCGAAAACCGCCGATCCGCTTCCCGACATCGCCGATGCGACGGCGCCCGCCTCGCGAAGCGCCGCCTTGAGCGACGCGATTTCGGGGTGCCGGCGAAGAACCGGCGGCTCGAGGTCGTTGATCATCTGCGCCGCCCGAGTCGGCCACGGGACCGGAAGCATCTGCAGCTCGCGCGTTTCCTTCAATCCCGCCGCCCGGTCTTCGTCGTACCAGGAATACGCTTCGGCGGTCGAGACCCCGAATGGAGGACGCACGATGACGATCCAATGGGGCGGCAGATCGACCAGCGGGTAGATCTCTTCGCCAAGGCCGAGACCGAGCGCCGTGCCGCCCGACAGGACGAACGCGACGTCCGCACCGATGGCGGTGCCAACCTCGCGTAACGTCGCGAGCGGCGCGCCGCCCCACAAGCGTGCGAGCGCCAGCAGCGCGGCGGCGGCGTCCGCGCTGCCACCGCCAAGGCCCGCCTGGATCGGAATTTTCTTGTCGATGGTGACGACGACGTCGCGTGGCGGACCCGATCGGCCGAGCGCCTTCCACAGTCCAGCGGCAGCGCGCCACACCAGATTGTTCTCGTCGAGCGGCACACCGGGTTTCCGGCATTTCACGGTGAAGGGTCCACGACGTTCGACGGACACGAGCGTGTCGTGCAGCTCGATCGCCTGAAAGACCGTGCGCAACTCGTGAAAGCCGTCGGCGCGAGTGCCGAGCACGCGCAGATCGAGATTGACCTTGGCGTGGGCGCGGGCAATGAGCTTGCGGCGAGAGCGTGACGTCATGACCCTCCGAGTGGTCCCGCGCGCCGCAACTCCTCCAACGTCAACGGCACCGCATCCTTCGGCACATCGACGCTGAACACGGCGTTGTCGAGTGCCACGTTCCCTTCTCGCTGCGAGATGTGGATCGTGAGATCGGCAGCCGCCACGTTTGGCGCTGCCGTGGTGTGGAGGTGGACGGTCGCAGGACGACCGGCGGTGAAGTCCGCGTACTCGACCACAAGCGACCCGCGCCGAAGCCCGGCGACGAGCCATTGGTTCTCGATTTGCCGGAGAAAGACCGACGACTTGCCCGCTTCCACCGACGCCCAGCCTTGCCCGAACGATCGGCCATCGGCGGGCTCGCTGTTGTCGAGCGCGCATCCCGCGACCAGGGCGCGCATCTCGTCCGGCTCGAGCGCGATGCCAGCGAGTGCTTCGATGATCGCGGACGGCGGCGCGCCGCGGAGCACGCGGCCGTCGCGCGTCAGCACGAGCGTGGCGTCACGCCCTGTGGCAACAAGAATGAAGAACGGCTTTCCGCCAAACGCGATGCGAGGGTAGCCTTCGAGGCGAAGCCGACCGGGATCGGCGAAGCCCGCGTCAATTCGCGCTGAGAGCTTCGACGATCCGGCACGGCCAGACAGCGACAGCGATGCGCTGAGCGTTTTCGCGCCGCGACAGTCGCGGACGGCGCTGCTGTATGCCGCGATGGCCTCAGGGAATGGCGTACCGGCGCCTGAAGGAAGGGTAACGCGCGGCGCTCCGCAGGCGGCAACCAGCACCAGGAGCGCGAATGCGCCGGGGTGCCCGACGTGCAGGCGAGCGCTGTCTCGCCCGGACATCGTCAACGCTTGACGCGCTGACGCGCGTCGCGCACTTTCTTCTCCACCTTCGTGCGGTCAATGGATTCGCCGTCGCCGGCGAGCGAGCGCTCGAACGCCGTAACCGCGTCCGCGTAGCGCTCCTGTTTGAGCCGAAGATCGCCAAGATGTTCGTTCACCGCCGAGCTTGTCGGCAGGCTTTCGGCCGCCTGGGTCAGCGGACCATCCGCGAGCTCGAGTTTGCCCTGGCGGAAGTAGGCCCAGCCCAGGCTGTCGAGATAGGAGGGATTGCTCGGCTCGACTTTCAGCGCCCGCTGCACGAGATCGACGGCTTCATCAAGACGCATCCCGTGATCGGCCAGCATGTAGCCCAGTGAGTTGAGCGCGTTGGCATCCTGAGGATCCTTCGCGAGCACATCACGCAATGCGCGTTCGGCATCGGGCAGGCGCCCGGCTCGCTCGAGCAGGCTGGCGTACTCGTACACGAGCGTGCCGTCCCGCGGCGACCGCTTCATGATTCCCTCGAATGCGGCAATCGCCTCATCGAACTTGCCCCGATCGCGGAGCACTTGCGCGTCCAGATAGCTACCGCGGGGGTCGTCCGGAAAAGACGATTTCAGCTTCTGGACGGTGGCGGCGGCCGCGTCAGGGTCTTTCTGGATTCGCTGCGCCTGGCCGAGCATGTAGAGGAGCGCGGCGTCGGGCGCGGCAGAATTCTTGATCGCTGGTTCCAGGATCGCGCGCGCGTCGGCCGCCTTCCCGCCGTTGATGAGGGCAGCAGCACGTTGAGCCGTGACATCGATCCGTGGGTTGCCTGCCGCCGCCTGTGCATATGCGTCAGCGGCATCGATGTACCGCCGTTCGCCTTCATACAGTTCGGCCAGCCGGAGTGCCCCGCGATAAAAGTTCGGCGTATGCTGCAGCGCTTCCTTGAGCGTGGCGATCGCGTCCGACGTCTGGCCGGCGCCGTCCTGCGCCGCCGCCAGCAACAGGCCGCCTTCCGGATAGCCCGGTTGGTCGTCGACGACCTTCCGCAGACTCGAGACGGCTTTCGTATAGTCCCGCGCACCGAGATAGAGGCGTCCGAGCATCAGCTCGAGGTTGATGTCGAGACCGACGTCGCTGCGCCCCTTCTCCAGCGCCGCAATCGCCCGAGCCGCGTATTGCGCGGGGTCGTCTCCCGGCCGGAAGGGACGGCGCTGTTCGCTCAATGCCGCGTAGACCGTGCCGAGAATCCGGTTCGCCTCGCGGTTGGCGGGGTCGCGCTGCAGTGCCGCCTCGGCGGTCTCGAGCGCCTCTCGCGCGCGATCCTGACGGGCATACAAGGCGGCCAGTTCGGCCCTCAATTCGGCCGATGCCGGTGCCAGCGCAATTGCCTTCTGGTGCGCGGCGATGGCTTCATCAATCTTCTGTTGATCCTCCAGGTGCCGGCCGAGCATGAAGTAGTAGGACGCGGGCGCCTCCTGCGACGGAGGCGGCGTTCGTTGCGTCGACGCGGTCGCCACTCCGCTCAGGCACACCGATGAGACGAGAATCAAAAATGCCCGCATCTTACTGACTATAATGACTCCAGGCGGGTGGTATAGTCCAACCCTCGTGTCGGGTTCTCCAACGTTCTGTAGGGTTCTACCTGGTTCGTTCTTGCGCGGACGAACCCGGCAGAAGCGAGGAGAACGCAGCCGAACCTGACAGAACCTGTAGTGAGTACTATCGGGCGTGAGCCTTGAAACCTTGATCCTCCTGGAGCCTAGCGATGTCCGTCGATCCGGAATTGCTCGCGATACTCGCCTGCCCCAACTGCAAAACGAAGGTCGACCTCGTGAAGAACGGGACCGCCCTCAAATGCGGCACGTGCAAGCGCGTCTATCCCATCAAGGACGATATTCCGGTGATGCTGATTGATGAAGCGACGATAGAACAATAGCGACAACCGCGGCTCGCGATTCGCGGTTCGCGGTCCTTCGCCTGGCGCTCAGGGCCGGCCCCGAGCGGCGTCGAGGGGCGGCTCGCAACACCGTGAAAATCCTACTCATTCGCCTGCGCCTCATCGGCGACGTCGTCTTCACCACGCCGATGCTGCGCGCCTTGAAGCGGGCCTTTCCCGACTCGGACCTGTCGTACCTGGTTGAACCGCCGGCCGAGGCGGTTGTCAGGGGCAACCCGTACCTCGATGCCGTTATCGTGGCGCCGCAGGCGACGGGCCTGTCGAGAATCGCAACTGATTTGGTGCTGGCGCGGCGGCTGCGCCGCGAACGGTATGATCTCGTGATCGATCTTCATGGGGGGCCACGCAGTGCATGGCTGACGTGGTTCTCGGGAGCGCCGCAGCGGATCGGCTACGCGATCACGGGGCGAACGTGGATGTACACCAGGACCGTGCCGCGTCCGCGGGCGCTCCGGTCCAGGCACTCGGTCCGAAACCAATGGGATTTACTGGAAGCGATTGACGGCTGGCCGTCGGGCGGCCCTGATCCGGCACGTGATTCGGTGCACATGGCGCCTGACGCTCAGGCGGACGCGCGGATCGCGCGGCGCCTGGACGAACACGGCATCACCGCGGCACATGAACTGGTCATCATTCATGTCAGTGCGGGCAACGCGTTCCGGCGATGGCCGGAGCCGGCGTTCATCCGTCTGGTTTCGGGACTGGCCGGCGAATCGCCGTGCCGGCGGATCGTCCTCAGCTCAGGCCCGTCCGATCGCGCGGCCGCCACACGGATTGCCAACGAGGCGAGGCGGCTCCTCGGGGGAAACCGCAACCGAATCGTGGATTTTGGCGAGTTCGATCTGGCCGAGCTGCGGGCGCTCATCGAGCGCAGCCGCCTGTTCATTGGCGGGGACTCCGGGCCGTTGCACATTGCTGCCACCACGGCGACGCCAATAGTGGGAATATATGGACCTACGGAACCTGCGCGATCCGCCCCGTGGCGCGATCCGCGGTTCCGGACCGAAGCCGTGGAAGTCGCAGGCTTGCCGTGCCGGCCCTGCGATCAGCGGGTATGCGAGCCTGGCGATTTTCGATGTCTAACTACGTTGAAGCCCGAAGACGTCCTTTCGGCGGCGATGCGCGCGATGAGCGCGCACGCGTAACCGTCGCGGGCAACCCCGCCGAAGGCCTCGAGCGCGCGGCGTACTACGCGCTGCTGGCGTTTGTCGCGCTGCTGCCGTTTTCGATCGCGGCGTCGCAGGTACTGCTCACGTGCAGCGGCGTTCTGTGGTTCGTGCTCGTGGTTCGCGGGCACGAGCGATTCGAAGCGCCGGGCATGTTCTGGGCGCTCGCCGCTTATGCCGGCGCCACACTCGTCGCCTCGCTCTTCTCGGTTGAGCCGAGGACGAGCTTCATCGATTGCAAGCAACTGCTGCTGTTTTCGATCATTCCGATCGCCTATCGGCTGTTGCCCGGCCGGCGCGCTTTGACGGTCGTCGACGTCATCATCACGGTCGGCGGCATCAGCGCCGTCATCGGCGTCGTGCAATTCGGCATTCTCGAGTTCGACTCGCTCGGACAGCGGCCGCGCGGCCTGCTCGGGATGTACATGACGTATTCCGGTCAGCTGATGCTGATCGCGTGCATCGCGGCGGCGCGGGTGCTCTTCCGCAAGGACGATCGCCTGTGGACGGCGTTGGTGATGCCAGCGCTGGTTGCCGCCCTGGCCGCGACGCTCAGCCGGAACGCGTGGGTCGGTGCCTGCGTCGGTATCGGTCTCTTGTTCATCATTCGCGACTTCCGGCTGTTCGCGCTCGTGCCGGTGGCCCTCGCCGCGTTCATCGCGTTCGCCCCGTCACAGATGACCGATCGCCTTTACTCGTCATTCCGGTTTAATCACGTGCGGCACGACACCGCCGCAACCGAGGCGAGCCTGCTCTCGAATCGCGACCGGCTCGCGATGCTCCGGTCCGGCTGGCGAATTATCAAAGATGATCCGTTGACCGGGGTCGGGCCTGACATGGTCGTCACGGTCTATGCCTATTACCGCGATCCGAGCGCGGTGCAGCAGCTCAACTCGCACCTGCACAACGTCCCGTTGCAGATTGCCGCCGAGCGGGGTCTTCCCGCGCTCGCCATCTGGCTCTGGTTCATCGTCGTGCTGATTCGCGATTTCATGAAGAACCGGATGAACGCCGACTCGTCACTGACCTACGGCGCGCTGGCCGTCACCCTCGCCATGGTGGCCGCAGGCATGTTCGAGTACAACTTCGGCGACTCCGAGTTCCTCATGCTCTTCCTCGTGCTGGTCACGCTTCCCTACGCCGCCGCCCGCAGGCCGGAGACCACGCCGGCTGCATGACGGCCTCTTCCGATCTGCTCTCGCGCTTCCCCGGCCGCACCGTCATCGTCATCGGCGATCTGATGCTCGATCATTTCGTCATCGGTAGCGTCGACCGGATTTCGCCAGAAGCGCCGGTGCCCGTGGTTCGCTTCGAACAGGAAACCTGGCGCCTGGGAGGAGCCGCCAACGTCGCGCACAACGTTGCCGCCCTCGGCGCTCGCGTCCTCGTCATCGGGCTCACCGGCGCGGACGACGCCGCCGCGACACTCCGGACGGGGCTCGAGCGGCTCGGCATCGCGTCATCGGGGGTGGTCGACGATGCGAGTCGTCGAACCACGCGAAAGCTGCGCGTCGTCACGACGCGAAATCAGCAGGTGTCGCGCATCGATTACGAGGACGACCGTGAAGTCGATGGCGACGCGGAAGCGGCGCTGATTTCTCGAATCGAGCAGCTATCATCGTCGGCCGACGCGGTGCTCATCTCCGACTACCTCAAAGGGGTGGTGTCGCCAGCCGTCGCGCGCGCGGCGATCGCCGCGGCGAAGCAGCGCGGCATTCCGCTGCTGATCGATCCGAAGGTGCCGCACATCGACTACTACTCGGGCGCGACCGTGATTACGCCCAATCACCACGAAGCCGAGGCGGTGACGCACATGCGGATTCGGACCGGTGAAGATGCGCTCGCGGCGGCGCAGCGCTTCCGCGAGCGTGCGAACTGCGAAAGCGTCCTCATCACACGTGGCGAACACGGGATGACATTGCTTGGACCGACGGGCAACGCACAGCTTGCCGCGGAGGCGCGGGAAGTGGCTGACGTCACCGGGGCCGGCGACACCGTCATCGCGACGATGACGCTGGCGCTTGCCGCTGGCGCGCCCCTCATCGATGCCGCCCGGCTCGCCAATAAGGCGGCCGGAGTCGTGGTTGGGAAGTTTGGACCGGCGACTGTGTCAGTCAGTGAGCTGACCGGCGACTAGCATCAGTCAACGACAGCCGCTGTCGCGCTGCATTTCCACCAACAGCAAACAGGAGAAGGGAGAACAGAGAATTTTTCTGATCAAAAAATTCAACAACTAGAACTCCTTTCTCCTTTCTCCTGTGGTCTCTTACTCAGCGAAGACTGCTCGGCTGTGTACAGCGGTTTGTAATGAGCAACACCTCCGGTAGCGGATCCCGAGCGAGTACGGCTTTGAGTTTGATATTCACGGTCGGTCGCCGATCGAGGACGCACGTCGGCACGCCAGCCTCGCGCGCGATCTCATCGTAGTCGCCTGCCGATAGCACGGCGAAGACCCGCCGGTCTGCTTTCAACAGCGCCAGGAATGCCGCACGATCAAACAGGATTTCGATGTGGCGACCGAGGTAATACACCATGCTCGGCAATGCCACGTTGTAGTGGGCCACGACGTCGCCTTCGGCGAACCGGCTCTGAATCGCGGCGCTCAGCGGCGGCACCGGTTTGTAGCGTTCGAAGCTGGGCAGCACGCGAATGACGAAGACCCAGTTGAGGGTGATGAGCGAGACCAGCACGATCGCGAGCGCGGCGCGTGAACGGTTGGCCAGCGCGAGCGACAGGGCGACGGTGCCGCCAACGGTCGCGGCGGCGCCGACGAACGCGGCGCCCTCCAAGGCGTATACCTTTCCCACCGTTTCAAAGATGTAGAACGTTCCAGCGCCGGCGACCGCGAGGAGCAGTCCGATCAACGCGGCTGTGGCACGAAGCGTTCGCCGCAGCGCGGGAACACCTCTCAGATCCTGGCGCGCGATGAACAGGCCGCCCAGCGCGGCAACCGCGGGCACAATCGGAAAGATGTACAGATCCTGCTTCGCGGCGGAAAACGTGAAGAACAGCACGATGCCCACGATCCAGAGCCACAGAAGCGTCCGGATTCGAAACCCCGGGTCGGTCGACACGGCGCTTCCGGCGCGGAGGCGACGCCAGTCCACGAGCCACAACGCCGCCGCTCCAAACAGGCAGAGAGACCACGGGAACGAATCGCTGAACACGACCGGCAGGTAGAATGACAGCCCGCGCCGCTGTTCGACGCCAAGCCCCTCGGTGTACCGTGCGATGTTTTCGCCGACGATGAACGACGTGATGTAGGTCCAGCCGTAGCGCTGATAGAGCGCTGCATACCAGGGGACGACGATCGCGAGCACGACGATGAGGCCGATCGGGAGCATCATCTCGATCGCGCGCTTCAGTTCGCGATGGACCACGAGATACATCGCGAACACGAGCGCGGGCAGCGCCGCGGCCACTGGGCCTTTCGTCAGGACGCCGAGGCCGACGCTCGCATACATCAGCAGGAGAAACAGTCGACGCCGCGACGGATAGCGTTCTGCGAGCGCGAAGAACGTCAGGGTCACCGCCATGAACATCGAAATATAGATGTCGATGAAGATGCGGCGTCCGAACATGACGAGCCGTGGCGCCACCGCCAGGCCGGTCGCGCCCCACAGGCCCGCCTCGAGGTTGCCGGCGGCGTACGCCAGAAGCAATGCCGCCAGGATCATCGTCAAGGCCCCGAGCGCAATGGGCAACCGCTGGACGCCGACCGAGACGCCGAACACCTTATAGAAGCCCGCCACGATCCAGTAACTGAGGACCGGCTTGTTCAGGCGCGGCTGGTAGTTGAAGGTCGGGCTGATGAAGTCGCCGCGCTGCAGCATCTCGCGCGGCGTTTCCACGTAGAAGGCTTCGTTCGCATCCCAGATCGACGAGCCGCCCAAATCGATGAAGTACGGCAGAACCGCCGCGCACAGCAGTACGAAGAGCGCAAGGGTGCGCCTTGAATCGCTATTCACTAACTACGCATCCTGTATCCATGAGTCGTCGGCCGCCATGTCCCCTTCACTGGGGCCGCAGGCGCTTCACCGGTGTCTCCGATCCCGATCAATAGCCAGCGGCCAGCCGCCAACAGTCGGCGGACAGCAGCCAGCACGATACTAATGCCTGAAATGCCGCCTCCCGGTCACCACCATCGCCAGGCCGTGCTCGTCGGCGGCGGCAATGACCTCGGCGTCCCGCACCGATCCACCGGGCTGCACGACGGCGGTGGCACCTGCGGCCGCGATCGCATCGAGCCCATCGCGGAACGGAAAAAACGCGTCCGATGCGGCGACGCTGCCGGCGAGCGCGCCGCCTGACTTCATCACCGCAACTTTGACCGCATCGACGCGGCTCATCTGGCCCGCGCCGATCGCCAGCGTTCGATCCGCGCCGGTAAAGATGACCGAGTTGGACTTCACGTGGGCGCACACGCGCCACGCGAAACGCAGGGCGGTCCACTCCTCGGCCGTGGGCTGGCGTTTCGTCACGACCCGAATGTTCGCGTCCTTGTCCGCCGGAGCCGCGGGATCATCCGGGCGCGAAGACGGAGGCCAGGGTCCTGCCGCCTCCGTCACTCTATCGGTCTCCTGATACAACACTCCACCCAGAAAAGAGCGCGACTCCTGGCCGATCTTTCCCGGCATCAGCGGCTCCAGCACCCTCGAGAAATCCGCGGTCACGACCCGCATGTTCTGCCTGGCGGCGAGCACCGCCAGCGCTTCCCCGTCGATCGACGGTGCGATGACGGCCTCGATGAAGGTCGACGTCAGCGCGCGAGCGGTTGCCACGTCGACGTGCTTGTTCACCCCCACGATCCCGCCAAACGCGGACAGCGCGTCCGCGTCCCGGGCGCGAACGTAAGCGGCATCGATCGTCGCGCCGGTTGCGACTCCGCACGGATTCGTGTGCTTGATCACCACGGCGGCCGGTTCGGAGAACTCCAGCGCGATGCGGAGCGCCGCATCGAGATCCAGCAGGTTCGTGTACGACAATTCCTTGCCCTGATGTACCGTCCATGCTCGACCCGACTCAGGCGGGAACTGAATCCAGGACGCCGCCTGATGCGGATTTTCTCCATATCGCAGCGGACGCGGCCCACCATGCGGCGTCTGCGTCGGGCGGGTCGCGACCCGGCGCGTCATCGCGCCGCCAGCGACATCCACGTGCGCCATCGTCATGGCAATCATGCCGTCGTACTGACCTGTGTGCATGAACGCACGCTTCATCAGTTCGAACCTGAAGTCGAGTGACGGTCCTTCATCCCGGGCCAGCTCCTGTAGCACTCGTGGATAGTCTTCGGGATGCACCACCACCAGCACATCGCGAAAATTCTTGGCCGCCGCGCGAAGAAGGCTTGGGCCACCGATGTCGATCTCCTCCACGAGACTGTCAAACGGTGTATCGGGATTGTCGGCGGCTTTGCCGAAGGGATACAGGTTGACCACCACGAGATCAATCGGCTCGATGCGCTGCGCGGCAATGGCCTCCAAGTCATCCGGCCGGCCGCGTCGCGCCAGGATCCCACCAAATATCGCGGGATGTAGCGTCTTCACTCGCCCGTCCATCATTTCTGGAAAACCTGTTATGTCTGAAACATTTACAACAGGGAGCGCGGCTGCAGCGATTGACTTCGCAGTCCCGCCGGTTGAAATCAGCTCGACGCCCAGAGTGACCAGTCCCTGTGCAAATTCCACGAGACCCGTCTTATCCGAAACACTGAGAATTCCGCGCATATTGTTTGATTTTCTTGACATCGTTGAGCCCTGACCGCTACTATGCCAGCGACGTTGGCGGGGGCCATCGTCGTAAGCCGAGGCCGCGTACTCGCGGCTTTTTTTATGTCCGGGCCTCCCGGCGCGACCCGCGATTGTCCGCGGTGCGGGCCTTACCGTGGTTAGCCCCGAGAGGCGAAGGACAGGTGTCACGGCGGCGCTTCAGCGCCGCGCCATTGCAAGGCAGGAAAAGTACGATGCGTATCACAGGCAAGGTCAAGTGGTTCAACAACGCTAAGGGTTACGGATTTATCGAACGCGAAGGTGGCAGCGACGTGTTCGTCCACTTCTCGGCGGTCCAGGGC
>JBKPNQ010000269.1:0-13121 GCA_046732715.1 Acidobacteriota bacterium
ACTGATGGTTGGTGCCGATCGTCGTGCTCTGATTGTTCGGCATCGGGTACATCTTGAGGAGGTTCAGCCCGAGGCCATAAAGCCGGTTCGCCGGAATCCTTCCGAGCACGCCGCCGTCCTGGAAGCACCCGCTGTGATCGCCGGCCGCGGTGGTCGCGCACGCGCCGCTCGACTGCGGATCCTTGATGAACGGGAACGGATTCCCCAGGTTGTCAGTGCTCTGTGAGAAATCCCCTGCTCGTTCCAGGGCCGTCGGCAAGCGGAACGTCTGCTGCGTGCCTCCGGCCGTCGCGGGGTTGAACTCGTCAGCAAGGAAGAAGAAGAGTTTATTGTTCCCGCCAGGCTTGCCTATTGGACCGCCGATGGAGAACCCGAAGTCCTGTGACTTCGACACGGCCTTCGGCACGCCGTTCTGCTTGTTCGCCTCACTGTTGGAATTCCAATCGGAATTGCGGCGCACGTTGTAGACCGAGCCGCGGAACCGGTTCGTCCCGCTCTTCGTGACCGCCATCACCTGCAGGCCGCTCCGCAGCCCGTATTCGGCCTGATACCCGGACTCGAGGACCTTCACCTCGGCGATCGACTCCGTGTTCATGTTGAACAAGGCCGCACCGCTGCTGCCGGTATCCATGGTTGAAACGCCGTCCATCACGATGTTGCTCGA
This sequence comes from Acidobacteriota bacterium, assembly GCA_046732715.1. Classification (GTDB taxonomy): domain Bacteria; phylum Acidobacteriota; class Vicinamibacteria; order Vicinamibacterales; family 2-12-FULL-66-21; genus JALZOC01. The sequence goes on from JBKPNQ010000269.1 coordinate 665, forward strand.
CATGCACTGCTGTGTGCCCTGCGCCTGCGTCCCTGTCGTCCCCCCCACCCCTGGCGCCAGCGAGGCCAGGAAAGTGAAGCCGCGGTTGGCGAAGGGCAGGTTCTGGACCGAATCGGTGGGCACGGTAAACGAGCGTTCGCCGCTCGTGGACTGGATCATCGGTGTCTCGGCCTTGACTTCCACGGTTTCGGTCGCCCCGCCGACTTCCAGGGTCAGGGTGCCGAGCACCGTCCGCGCCCCAGGGCTCACGGCGACGCCGGACTGCTTGATGGTCTTGAAGGACGGCATGGTGATTTCAACGGTGTAGGTGTCCACTGGGGTGACCGGAAACTGGAAGTCTCCGGTCGCGCTGGTCACCGTGGGGGGGAGCGCCGTCCCCTTGGTTTCGCTTGTGAGCGTCACGGTCGCGCCGGGAATGATCCCGCCTTGCGCGTCCTTGACCGTTCCGACGACCGAGCCGGTCGTGATTTGGGCGATCGCTGACAGCGACGCTGTGAGGAGCATGACTAACGTCGTCGCGCCGATTCCGAGGGGCCGCGCACTCTGTCTCACAAGCATCCTCCGGTCCTGGTGATTTGTGGATCGGCGTACGTGCACACGCCGGGACGCACTCCGAGTCTGATGGGCGCTCATGATACGCCAGGCTCGGCCGATTCGCACCAAGAAGTGCTAGATTTGTCCGGGAGTCACCGCGTCCCTGGACCTGACCAGAGATCTACGCAGCGCGCCGCAGCCTGCCGCCCGGAACACGATGCCGCCTTCTGACAAACAAGTGAGCGACGCCTCAAGAGTTCCGCGGCGTCAGGTCGTTCGCGCCATTGCGGTCACGGCTGGCGCTGCGCTTCTCGACCCCGGCCCCGTGCTCGGGCGTCTCCTCGCCGAGCAGTCCCGGTCCTGCGTAGACGACCGGCCCCTCGGTCGGCTTGTCTCCACGCTGGCGCTTTCCCGTGCGGGTGGCCTCGTTCAGCCCTTCGGAGTAAAGATTGGTGGTCCCGGGCTGGACGCACGACTGAATACCGATCTGTCGCGGCTTCAACCCGATCAGTTGATTACGCCAACCGATCAGGCGTACGTGCGCACGGAATGTCCGCAAATCGTCGCTGCACAGCGGGGGCCCTGGAGGCTCCGTACGTCCGGGCTCATCGGGCTTCCAGGAGGCGTGGGCGCCGTGTCCGTTGACGATCTGGTGCGGGATGCGCGCCCGATGGGCGCGCATCTGCTCGAATGCTCGGGGAACAACAATCCCGCCAATTTCGGTTTGATGAGCGTCGCGGAATGGGACGGAGTCCCGCTCATCGAAGTCATCGCTGCCCTCAAACCCCAGTCGAACGCGAGCGGGGTGCTCGTGAGCGGCGTGGATCCCGATCAGCCGTCGAGGACCTCCATCCCCGGCGCAAGTTGGGTGCTCCCGCTGGCGTCACTCGACTCGCTTGGCGCATTCCTCGCGGTTCGCATGAACGGTGACGCCCTTCCGCTCGATCACGGACGCCCTGTCCGACTGGCGGTGCCCGGCTGGTATGGCTGCTCCTGGATCAAGTGGGTAGACGAGGTTCGGCTCGTCGATGGGTCGCAACCTGCCACGACCCAGATGCGGGAGTTCGCGGCGCGGACGCACCAGACCGCCGTCCACGATCTCGCCGGAGCGTACGCGCCACCGGTCATTCAGACGGCGGCCACGGCGGTTCGCGTCGAAAAGCGTCTCGGCTCGAGTGGCCTCGAGTATCGCGTCGTCGGCATCGTCTGGGGCGGTGCACGCACGGTTGACCGCCTCGCGATCCGCTTCAGCGACAGCGACGCGTGGGTACCGTTCGACGTCTGCCCGGCGCCGGGAAACCCGGCGATCTGGTCGATGTGGAGTTACCGCTGGAAGCCCGTCGCACCTGGTGTGTACAGCATCGCATTGAAGGTTCCGAACTCCACCGTGCCCCAACGGCGCCTCGAGAGCGGCTACTACGTTCGGCAAGTAAGGATCGATGAAGTCTGACGTCGCCCTGCGCCTGCGCGGTAGAAGCGGTTTCAAATCTCGTGCGACAGTGGCGAACGAGCGCGCGAGTGAGCCCACGCGATTGGAGCGCGCCGTCGAAGCGGCGCGCGAGAGCGCGTGTGGGGGAGTCCGAGGGGCGGTTACAAATCTCGTGCGACAGTGGCGAACGAGCGCGCGAGCGAGCCCACGCGATCGGAGCGCGCCGTCGAAGCGGCGCGCGAGAGCGCGTGTGGGGGAGTCCGAGGGGCGGTTACAAATCTCGCGTGACAGTGGCGAACGAGCGCGCGAGTGAGCCCACGCGATCGGAGCGCGCCGTCGAAGCGGCGCGCGAGAGCGCGTGTGGGGGAGTCCGAGGGGCGAAGCCCCTCGGATAATTAGAAGCGTGACGAGCGAATCCATGTGTCCGATCGCGCCCAGCTGCGATCGAACTCTTCACCTACGTCGCGCGTCGGTTTTCTCTGGGCCTCGAGCGACTGCGCGAGCCCCAACAGAGACCAGCCGTTGTGCGGATGCTTCTTGAGATCCGCGCGGTAGACGGCCTCCGCATCGGCAGGGCGGCCCGTCTCGAGCAGCCCGGCTCCCAGCCAATGCCGGGCGCTGAAGGGCAGCGGCTCCGGCTCGTCCCAGACGAGTGAGTCTTCTACCGAGACCGCCTTCTCGAAGGCGGCCAGAGCGGCTGGATGGTCTCCGCCGCCGAGCGCGATCTCTCCCTCGAGGATGCCAGCAAGGATGCCGAACAGCTTTTTCGCCGAATTGGTGCCGAAGGCGGCCGTCGACGTGTTGGCCGCGTCCTGCAGTGCCATGAGGTTGGTTTTCGCGGTGTCGCGGTCGCCTGCCCGGAGGTGCGCGTAGCCCTGCGCGAAATCCCAGGTCGGGCCCGATAGTCCACCTGGCGTCCGGGTCTTCATGTCCGCGAGGATGTCTTCGAAGCGTCCGAACCTGACGAAGGTCAGGAGCAAGTAGATCGGATTCTTCGTCATCCTGGCATAGTCGCGGCCTGCTTGCATGGCGATCGCGCCCTGCCCGTCCATCGATGCCGCGAACAGGAGCATCTGCAGGTCGTGCCACGGGTAGGTGGCGATGCCTCCGGCGCCGGCCAGCGACTTCAGATCGGAATGCCAGGCGTCGAGACTTGCCCGCACAGCGTCGCCCCATCGGCCGATTTGCGTCCAGACGTGCGACGGCATGTGGTTGATGTGGCTGGCGCCGGGAATCGAGCGGCCGAGGAATTCGGCGCACGCGGCGGCGCGCCCCGGTTCGCTCGTCGCCTCGGTGACGTGGATGTACAGATGGCACGCGCCGGGATGACGGATGTCGGCCTTCAGCGCCCGCTCCAGCACGCCGACGATCCGCTGGATATTCGGGCTCGCGATGTCACGCGCGCCTGCGCGCGGCTCGAGAAGAAACAAGGCCTCGGCGTACAGCGTTGCCGCGTCGAGGTCGTCCGGAAACGCATCGACGACCGTCTTCATGGCGTCGGCGTAGGCGCGGTCCTGATCCGCGCGCCTGGCCGGATCGAAGCGCTCAACGTACCGAACTGACATCGCCCGAATCAACGCACGCTCGACCGGCGTGGCGTGCGCGGCGGCGAGCGCTGCCGCCTTCTTAATTGCGGCGTAGGCGAACGGGGCCTCCTCTGGCGCCATGGCCCAATTCAAATTCGACCCCCATGCCCAGGCTTCACCCCAGTAGCAGATCGCGCACTCCGGATCCCGGAGCTCGGCTTCACGGAAGGACCGCACGGCCTCCGGCCGGGCGAAGGCATAGGTCAGCTGGACCCCCTGGTCGAAGAACGCCTGTGCCTCGCCGTTCTTGGAAGAAATCGGCCGCGTGAACGTTCCCAACGCTGCCTTGTTGAGACCGATCCGCCCGTTGAACGCGGTTGGAGGTGCGCCGTGATCCTGATGCTGATCGGCCGTCGGGGCAGTCTGCGCTTGGCCGCTCGAGGAGGCGAGCCAGGCGACTAGTGCGGCGCCGACCGCGCGGGAAAACTGATTGTAAGGTTGCCTCAGCACACTTCGACGATACCGCAGCACCCCCTCGCACACCACACGGAGCCGCTGCGGTATTGGCTGCTCGAATCGAACCTGTGCGCGGGCTTCCTGTGCCGCCGGCAGGGAAACCGGGTGTAGAATCCGGCGTCTGCTGCCAATCAGATCAAGGAGTTCGGCTGACGTCATGAGCACCGCATCCTCGACTCGGCGGGAATTTCTGACTGTCGCTTCGGCCGCTGCCGCAGCTGCGATGCTGCCGGGTTCCGTGCAGAGTGCGGAAGCAGCTCCGGATTTGCGGTGGGCGATCGGGTGCCATACGCGCCCGTTCGGGGGGTTCCGAGCGAGTCAGGCCAGCAACCCGGACTACATTCTCGATGCGATCAAAGCCGCAGGTTACGAGTTCGCCGACATGATTTCGGCTGGTGGCGGCGGAGGGCGCAACGCGGCTCCCGCTGGAACCACCGCCGCTGCGCTCGCGCCTGCAGCCGGCCGCGGTGTGCCTCCGACAGCGGACGCGACGGAGGCGTACAAGCAGAAACTGGTGGCGCGCGGGCTGAAGTCGAACATCGCGAGCCTCTCGACGCCGCAAGGCCCGATCGTGCTCGCCGACGCCATCGCCAACGCGCGCCGGGTCATCGCGAACGCGCAGATCCTCGGGCAGAAGTACGCGCTCAACCTGGGCGTCGAGCAGGAAGAGCGGTGGGTCGACTGGTGCAAGGTGCTGTCGGACGCGGCGGCCTACGGCAAGGAGCATGGTGTCAGAGTCGTCGTGAAGCACCACCATGGCCTGAACAACACGTCGCTCGATCTGCTCGCCTGGATCAAGCAAGTCAATCATCCGAACTTCGGCGTCTTCGTCGATCCCGGCAACATCGTCTACTACACCGGCAAGGACCCCGTGAAACAGATTGAGCTCATCGGGCCCCACGTGAGTGGCGTCGTGGCGAAAGACTGCAGCGCGCCCCACTTCATGGAGCGCGAGGTCAGCGCTCCTCCGGTGGCCCCCGCCGTCGCTGGCGCCGGCAACCCGGAAGTCATGATTCAGTTCGGAACCGGGAAGGTCGACTTCGTTGCGCTCTTCGCGAAGCTCAAGTCGTTTGGCTTCAAGGGGCCGGTGATGGTCGAGGGAACAGAAGTCGCCGCGACTCTCGAACAGACCATTGCCAACGCGCGCGCGAACCGGGAATTCCTGGAGAAGATTTTCGCGAGCCTCTAGTCGCGGCTCCGGCCGCGCCCGACGATTGGAGCACCCGAGCGCGCCGAATGGCGATCGTTCAATCGGTCCGGCCACGCCCTTCAATCGGCCACACGTGCTCGACGACGCCCTTGCGTACGCCGAAGAACACGTTGTGGAGATTGACTGTCGTGTCACAGTGGCCGGGCATGATCTGCAGCTGATCGCCGACCTTGAGGTCTCGGCTCGGATTCTGCAGCCTCAGCGCGCCGTACTCATCCCCGGCCACGGCGTAGGTCGCGCCCGTCAACCCGATCGGCTCGGGAACCGACTCGTCGGTCGACAGCGCCTTCCCGCCCGCGTCGACGATCGCGCGTCCGCTGACGGCGCGGCTGATGACCGTGGTCAGCACCGACAGCGAGTTGCCGAACTCGGAGAAGTCCGGCTGGTCACGGCCGCCAATCTTGTTGTAGTGCGAGTCCATGAACACATACGAGCCCGGCTGGATCTCCGTGACGCCCGGGAAGTCCGCGTCGATGTTGTAGCTGCCGGTGCCCCCCACGCTGACCATCTGCACCGCGAAGCCGGCCTTCTCGAGCGCGTGGCGGGCGGCCACGACTTTCTCGTTTGAAGCGACTTCCCGCGCCTTGCGGTTCTCGAACCCCATGACGTGCTGGTTGTTGCCGCCGTAACCCTGGAGCCCGATGAGGTCGAGGCCTTTCTGCTTCGCGACGATCTGCGCCAGCGCGACGACGTCTTCCGGCGTGCCCAGCCCCGTCCGGTTCTGGCCGACGTTCACGTCGATGGCGACCTTCAGCTTTCGCTTGGCTGCCAGCGCTGCCGTCGAAAGATCGATGGCGTTCTGCTCGCTGTCGACAACCGCCTTCACGTCGGGGGTGATCGCGAGCAGCCCCATCAGACGCTGGATCTTGACCGGTCCTACGACCTCGGCGGTGATGAGGACATCCCTGATGCCGCCGCGCACGAGCACGTCGGCTTCACCGAGCTTGGCCGCGCACACACCCGTTGCGCCGGAGGCCAGCTGGAGCTTGCCGATCGCGGGAGATTTGTGGGCCTTGGCATGAGGCCGGAACGTGACCGACCGGCTCTTCATGTAGTTCGCGAGTGCCTGAAGGTTGTGCTCGAAGATGTCGAGATCGATCAGCAGCGCCGGTGTCGGCAGCTCCTGGACACTCTTTTTCAGAAACCCGCGATAGTGCGGCGCGACCTGTGCGTCCTCACCCGCCTGATCGACGGTTCTGGCGGCGCCCACCGAGACCCCGCCGACACAGCTGAGAGCGCCGACGGTCGCGGTCTGCGCGAGGAATCCTCGGCGGCTGACGGGAATCGTGTCCTTCATGGTCTACCTCGTGGTAAGTCGCTTGACGGCTCGACGGGCCGCCTGCCAGCCGCCCACACGATACGACGTCGGATGCCGGCTGTCTACCGGGCACCAGTCTTATGGAGGGGGCGTCGCCCCTCGGACTCCCCTGCACGCGCCTCGCTCGCCGCTTCGACGGCTCGCTCCGGGCGCGTGGCTCGCTCGCGGCGCTCGCTCGTGGCGCCGTTATCGGCGCCTGTGCATCTATGACATACCTTCTTGTCGCCACTAGCGGGTGAGACCGCGAGGCCGTGCGCCGATCGTTGTGCTTGACACCACCGCAGACTCTCGAAGAGTGTTAACGCGACGTCGCGCGACCGCGTTAAACGAGGAGCCACTATGAGACGGATGTCTATCACGCTCGCCGCCGTCGCTGCCGTCATCACGATGCTGCGTGCGGCCGCGGGACCAGCCGCGCAGACTGGTGTGGTGCACTTCGTCGGCAAGACGAAGTACCTCAACAACGCCCGCGCCGTCGTCGTGCACACGATCGACGATTCGACGAAGCTGGTCGTCGATACGGCCGATGCGATGGACAAGTACGACATCAAGGGGACGTTCTTCATCAGCACCGAGCAGGATCCTCCGCCGGAAGAGCGATTCTTCAACCAGCTGCAGGTCTGGCTGCTGTGGCCGCGGATGCAGAAGGCGGTGGAGAACGGCCATGAGGTCGGCGCCCATGCCGTGACCCATCCGTGCAGCCGGCCGCAGTCCGACACAACGAGCGACACCTACAAGGCGTTCTGCGAAGCTAGCTACAACGACGCGGAGCTGCTCGCGTCGCGCGACACGATTCTCAAGCGCACGACGCAGCCGTACGTCTGGACGTGGGCCTATCCGTGCGGCCACTGTGCGAACCTCGAGGTCATCCAGAAACGCATCGCGGCGGCCGGCTACATCGTCGCGCGGAACTATCCGGGTGAGGCGCTGGGACTGCACATCAGGCCGGACCTGCAGACGTGGGCGTCGAATCCGTACGACGCGCCGTACACGCAGGTCGTGCAGAAACAGGGAGGCCGCAGGGGCGCTGAGGCGCCGCCGATCGACGTGCCAAGCCTCGATGCGAAGTTTGACGAGGTGTACGAGAAGGGCGGAATCTACCACTTCATGTCGCACCCCCAGTCGCTCGACTTCGGTCCTGACGGGTTCTACGAAAAACACCTGTCGCACATCAGCCGTCGACCGGATATCTGGTACGTGCCGATGGGTCCGGTGTATGCCTTCAAGACGATTGTCGATCGGACCGACGTCCGGCCTCTGAGCAACGGCGGAGCGAAGGCCCGTTTCGCCGTCTCGAACACGCTTGATCGGAAGATCTACAGCGGCAGCCTCACGCTGGAGTTCACCGCGCCGCCGACGATCTCGGTCCTGTCTGGCGGCGCGAAGCTCGCGGAGCGCGGCAAGACCGTCACGGATCGCTGGAACGAGGAGTACGTCCGCCGCGAGGGGGATCGCCTGTTCGTCACGGTCCGGTCCAACACGACGCTGGAGTTCCGATGATCATGAGGGCACGGTTGGTGGCGGGGCTGGTGCTGGCGCTCTGCACCGCGGCGTCGGCCGCTGCTCAGGACGTCGCCGGCGGCTGGAACATGACGTACACGACGGGTGACGGCGTGAAGATGTCGAGCACGCTGACGCTGAAGAGCGAGGGCGGCACCCTGTCGGGGGCCATTTCGAGTGCACGCGGTTCCGTCGCGCTGGACGAGGTGTCGGTCAAGGGAGACGACATCGCCTTTGCCGTCATCCGCGTCGGCTTCGGCGATCGGATTCGGATCGAGTACACCGGCAAGGTCAAGGGCGACACGATGACGCTCAAAATGAAGGTCGGCGCGAGGGAGCCGATCGACGTCACCGCCAAGCGCAGTCAGTAAGCTCCTCGCCGGCCGACACGCCGTCTTTCGGTGTTCATGCCCGACAACGATCGCGTTCAAGTGTTTTCGTGGAGGCTTGGCGTGAAACGCTCCTCGATCGCGCTGCTGTTCGCAGGGACCTGCGGGGTCTTGCTCGCTGCACAAGCGAAGCCCGCAAAGCCGCTCGAGATCTACGTCATCGATGTCGAAGGCGGCAAGTCGGACCTCTGGCTGACGCCGGCCGGTCAATCCATCCTGATTGACACGGCGAGTCCCGGCGATCGGGACCTCGGCCGGATCATGGATACGATCAGGGCAGCCGGCGTGACCAAGCTCGATTACCTGATCACCACCCACTATCACATCGATCACGCGGGGAGCCTGGCCGAGCTCGTGAAGCAGATCCCGGTCGAGCGCTTCGTGGATCACGGCGTTACGGTCGAGGGTCCGGTGGTTCCCGGGCAGCGGGAGCAGATTCCCGGGTTCTGGCAGCTGTATCCGTCGATCTACGCCAGGGGCACTCGTATCTCCGTGAAGCCCGGTGACCGGCTGCCGATCACCGGACTCGACTGGCGCATCGTGACGTCTGGCGGCAAGGTGATCAAGACGCCGCTGCCCGGCGCTGGAAAGTCGAATGCGCTGTGCGCCGGCACCGAGCGGCGAACCGTCACACTGGATCCGGATGATGGGGCTTCGATCGGCAGTGTTATCACGTACGGCAAGTTCCGCACACTGGACTTTGGCGACATGACGTGGGATATCGAGCACGATCTGATGTGCCCGAACAATCCGATTGGCACGGTCGATCTCTATTTCGTCTCCGATCATGGCCTGCCGGACAACAGCTCGAAGGAGTTCGTGCACGCGATTCAGCCGCGGGCGGCAATCGTGCAGAACAGTGCGCGGAAGGGCAACTCGCTGGTCGTCCTCGAGGTCCTGCGCACGTCACCGGGCTTCGAGGATCTGTGGCAGCTTCACTGGGGAACTGCCGCAGGGGTCGAGTGGAACAGCCCCGGCGTGTTCATTGCGAACGGCACCGATCCAACGGATGTCGCGACCGCGTTGACGGCGCCCGCTGGGCGCGCCGGAGCCAGTCCGGGCGGCGCGAGCACTCCGCCGAATCCTACAGCTGCGCCTCCATCGCCCGCACCGGCCGTCGCGCCGCCACAGACCGCGGCGCCAGCGGCGTCGCCGGGTGTCCAGGCGGCTGCGGGCAACGGCAGAGGACGTGGGCCCTCCCAGCCGCCCCACGCGCCGGCGTATGCGATCAAGGTCACGGTTCAGGCCGACGGCAATTACACGGTGACCAACACGCGCAACAACTTCAGCAAGACGTACGCGCCACGGGTGCGGTAGGCGAAAGCGGAATTCAGGATTTCGTGCCGATTCATCTGTGTCCGCATGAAGCCTGCTGCTCGCAGCGACCGTCACCCTAGCGACTGGCGCGCGCAACTGTCAATCCGACAATGTCAGCCATCGGCCCTTCACTTGTGTCAATCTAGGTTCGCCTGTCCTGCCGCTCTGGAGCTGGTCCAGTGATTCACCGTCGACTATCGAAGGCCTGCGTGATTCTCATGGTGTGCCTTTGCATCGCGCAAGGTGCGTGTCGCAAGTCTTCGCCGCCACCATCGCAATCGCCGCAGCCGTCGGGTTATGCCGGCACGTGGGTCATGAAAGTGGGCCAACGCGTTTTTGGCGTGCTGGTTATCGAAGAAAAAGCCGGCACCTACAGCGGCAGCTGGACGCTCCCAGAGCACTTCGGGATGGGCATGGGGAAACGGCCATCCTTTGATCACGTGACGAACCAGACCAAGCGGGCCACGTTTGCGAAGGTGACTGTGCAGGGAGGCCACCTTCATTTCGTGGTTCCCGATCCGAACGCGCCGGATGAACCGGACGAGTTCGATATGTCGCTCGTCAATCGCAACGACGCAACCGTTCAATACGTCGGCGTGCCGATCGAGCCGTGGCCTTTTGTCAGGCTTCAGGACGGTCCGGTCCCGAACGTTGCGACCGACTGGGATCCGCAACGATCCTATCCGGTGAAGGAAGAGACGTTCGCGTCGAACGCCGAGATGCGCGCGATCTTCGAAGAAGATCAGAGAGTCAGGCAGGGTTGGATGTCTGGCGGGATCTCCGACGCTCAGTGGGCGGTCATCAGCAAGCAGGACGCCGCACGGCGGGAACGCACGCGCAGCCTGCTCGCCCGCGAGCAACTGCATACCAGCGAAGACTTTCGCGGTGCGGCATTTGTGTTCCAGCACGGCGACAAGCCCGACGACTATTTGCTCGCGCACACGCTGGCGATAATCGCCGTCGCGAAGGGTGATAACGGAGCGATGTGGATCGCGAGCGCGACGCTCGACCGCTACCTCCAGTCCATCCATCGTCCGCAGATCTACGGAACGCAGTATGTCGGCAAGCAAGGAAAGATGACGCAGGGGGCTTTTAGTTCGGATTTCATTTCCGATTCGTTGCGTGCGGAGCTCGGAGTACCCACGCTTGCAGGCCAGCAAGCGCAGCTGAAAACCATGAACACGCCGTCTAAACATCAATAGCCCGTTCCACTTGAACTTCTAGTGAAGTTGTTCGTATACTTCACTAGAGAGCCAATGTCGCGTAACGACCGAGTCGAACTCCTCAACGGCACCCTCGATCTCATCGTCCTCAGGGCCTTGGCGACGATGGGGCCGCTACATGCCTACGCGCTCGCATCCCGCCTCGAGCAGGTCGCTGAGCATCCGTTGATGTTGAATCAGGGCACGCTCTATCCGGCCCTCGTCAGGCTCGAGCAGCGGGGATGGATCAAGGGGAGCTGGCGCAAGACCGAAAGCAATCGCGAAGCGAAGTACTACTCGATCACTCAGCCGGGGCGGCGCGCGGTTGAAGAACAAGCCGAGCGGTGGCGTCGTTTGTCCGGACTGGTCAACAAGCTGTTGCTCGACGAGTCGTAGAGGGACACGCACCGTGCGCCGATTTGTCGAACGCTTGTTGATCGTGTTTCGCCTGCGCCGGCCCGACGGCGAGATGGCGCGTGAGATCGAGGCGCACCTCGCGCTGATGCAGGAGGCGTACGAGGCGCGTGGGATGACCCCGCAGGAAGCGAGACGCGCGGCCGTCCTTCGGATTGGTGGTGTCGAACAGACCAAAGAACTCCACCGGCAGGCGCGGTCATTCCTCTGGCTCGAGGACGCGCGTCAGGACGTCGTTCACGGCCTGCGCCTGCTGCGACGCCAGCCGCTGTTCACGGTAACCGCCGCGGCGTCGCTGGCCATCGGAATCGGCGCCAACACCGCGATCTTTTCGGTTGCCAACAGTCTGGTCTTCCGCCCTCCAGCTGGAATTGTCGATCCTGACGCACTTATAGACATCGGAGCTGCCAGGGGAGACGGCGGACTGAATCCGGTTTCCTATTCGACGTATCTGGAGATCGCTCGGCGGACGACATCATTCGCCGGCGTTGCGGCGCAGAGCCTGTCCCCTCACGTCATGAGCGTGGTGCCGTCCGACACCGGCATCGCGGAGAGGATCGTTGGTCAGTACGCGGCGGTCAATTTCTTTACCGTCCTCGGTTCGCACGCGGTTCGGGGGCGTGTCTTCGACAGCAATGACCGGCGCACGGCCGTGCTCGACTACGACTATTGGAGGCGTCGATTCAACCGTGACGAGGGCATTGTCGGCCGGGAGCTTCGCATCAACGGGCGAGCGTTCACGGTCGTGGGCGTCGCGGAAGCCGGCTTTCAGGGTACCGGCATCCATGTGCGCGACGTCTGGCTGGCCATCAGCCCGGACGACGGTGCATCGAGCGTCGTCGTGACTGGTCGCGTGCGGCCGGATGTATCGATTGGAGCGGCGGCAGCGGAGGTCGCCGCGATCGGCGACGTGATCAACGTGGAGCGCGGTCAATGGCAGCGACCACAGCGACTGGGCGCGCTGCGGTTCTCGCGTGCGGGCGGCAATCGGAACATCGTGATTGGCTTTGCCGCCGCGCTGATGGTGCTCGTCTCGATCGTGTTGGTCGCGGCCTGCTCCAACCTCGCGGGCATCCTGCTCACGCGTTCGACGGCTCGCGCC
>JBKPNQ010000270.1:0-11620 GCA_046732715.1 Acidobacteriota bacterium
CGTGAACGCTATGGGCCACTCCTCGCGCGCGGCGCAACGCTTCGTCAGCCAATGCTTCGTCTTCCTTGTGAACGGCACGGCCGAGCACCTGCAGATCGATTTCAAGCAGCGCCATCTGCTGACTGACGTCATCGTGCAGCTCGCGCGCAATTCGCGCACGTTCTCCCTCCTGTGCATTCAACAGCCGCGCGCCAAGATCGCGAATACGGACGTAACTTCTCTGCAATTCAACCTGGCTGCCGCGCACCTGCTCCTCGGCTTGCCGTCGTCGCGCGCGTTGCAGCAGCAGGCCAGCGATCAACACGGTCTGCGCCAGGACGACAGCAACGGCACCGACAATGTAAAACTTGTAACGATCCCACGCCGAAGGTTCCCGGAATCTGACGATGGTGCCCTTCGGCAGACGCGCTTCGTTCAGCCCCCAACGACGTAACTGGCGCCAGTCGACCTCGTCCTCGTTCAGGTCGGGAGAAGAAACAGGAATACTGTCAGCCCGTTCTCCGCGGAGGACACGTACCGCTAACTCCCCGACCGCGCGCGTTTGCCGTTGCAGGTCCTTGAGGTTGCCCCCGACGACCCCACGGTTGATCGTCGAATCGATCCATGAATAGGTCGGCGCGTTCGCCACCGCCGAAACGCGTTCGGCGTACTCGAGTGGATGAAAATTCTCGCCGGCGCCGTCGCGGTTTACGACCACGTAGTAAACGATTGAATGTGGCGGCAGAGAGCCCAGGCGTTTCTCGAGATCTCTGGTTGGCAAACCGGATAGATATGTAAATGACAAATGCGGTTCGAACCGACGGAACTGCGCTCGTGCAGCATCCTCGTACGCCCCGTCGCCATTCCCTGCCCCGCTTACCACGAACACCTGGCGAACATCCGGTTGCAGCTCGCTGACCAGCGACAACGTACCCGAGAAGTTCAAATGAACAACGATACCCGTCGCATTAGTCAGCGGACGGGGCGCCGGATCGTTCGAGTAGAACACGATTGGCGACTCGTCGAATACAACGTCGCGGTTCTTGCCGGCGAATTCGAGCGGAAGATCTCCCATCGCGATCACGAGATCGAACCGTTGCGGCTTGTATTTACGTTTCAGAAAGTCGCGAAACGCCGCCTCATAATCAGGTTGTGTAAACCTGACCTGATCGATGTACTCGGAATAGTAGTCCACACCCTCCGGCACACCGGCGTCGAGCAGCGGCGGCAAGTCCCGCTCTCCGAGCACAGCTATCTGCGCATCCCGTCTGGTCGAATACAGAACAAGAACCTGCTTCTGACGACCATCGGCCCATGCGAGCCCGACGAGCCCGAGCGCATGAACAGTCACCGCAATCAGAAGAACGCGCGTCATCGAATGACGCCTGCGCACGCGATTAGAAATCAATTCCAAGTGTGAACTTGAACAGCCGCGGAGTCATCACAGCCATCGGCTGCAGCCACGGGCCATTGGGCACGTACGCCGTGTTATAGGCCAGCACGGCACTCGAGTTGAGCGCGTTGTAAATCTCGACGCCGACTGTCGATCGCGGCCCGCCGAATTTCAGTGTCTTCGCGATCCGAAGATCGAATTCGTTCAGGCGATCTCCGTACATCATGCCCGCCGGCACGAGATTCACGGTGACGTTCTGCGCGTTACCGGACAAATTTCTTCCGAGCGCTGGAGCGACCACATCATTCGGGATCGCGTAGTTTGCCGCAAGCATCACCCCGGGCCTGCTCTGAAAAGTCGCCGCCAGCTGCACGTCGATTTTCGGCACCAGGTATGACGAGAGACCTTTGAACTGCGTCAGGACGCCGTAAGCGACATGACAATACGGGCTCAGCGGCGTGACACCTGAGTTGTTGAGCCCAGCACCGAAGGTGCTCGTGCCTGTCGTTGTCGTTGAGAGTTCGGGCAGATGGGCACGTACGTCGCAATTATCCGCAACCGTCTGGCCGGTGCTCGTACCCGCGGCAAGGGTCAAGCGTTCGGCACGCACGTTCACCGCTAGATCTAGGCCGTTGAAATACTGAGCCCACCGTCCATAGGCCGCCGAGTCCGCGACGAGATTGTTGACCTGTCCAGCCTTCTCCGGCACGACGTCGTAGAGACCACCGATCGTGTAGCCGCCCCCGCCTGGCAGGCGCGGATCGACAGGCGCTGTCACCGCGAAGGGTGTGAAGTCCGCCGACGACAGCGCGAGATTGTCGACGGCAAAGAACTGATGAAACGTACGGCGGCTGTAAGTCACACTCGCCGAAGCGCGCGAAAACATCTGGTGCTCGAGCGAAATGGCAAGTGTCCAGTCCGACGGCCGCACACCCCAGCCGTTCAGGACGCCTCGATCGAAGGCGTTGGTGAGAATGTTCCTGCCGAAGTTCGCGTTCGACATCACACCACACAGGTCGCCACCACTCGATCGCAGATCCTGGGCTGAGGGATTCAGAAGATCGCAATCGGGCGCGAAGTTCTGGTTCGCGTCGATCCACGCTCTCGTCACGCCGGCCGTGCCAAAGACGCTCGTCGTCTGCGGCATCCGCAGCGTCGGATTCGTGTTGGCGTAATTGCCGGAAATTCCGACGCCCTCGAGATACTTGCCGAAGTTGATCTTGAGCGCCGTCCTGCCAGTGCCGAACAGATCGATGGCCGCACCCAGCCTCGGCGTGATGTCCTTGTAACTGTCCACGCCGCGCGTCTCCGGGATCACGATCGGCGCCGGCAAAAACCGCGACGGCCCTTCCTGCTGCGCCGGAAACCAGCTGTACGCGCGATCGAAACGCAGCGCCCCCTGCAATGTGACGCGATCCCGCGTCCATTGCTCTTGAACGAAGACGCCGTCCCATGCAGCTCGCGCATTATTTACCCAGGGTGAGATGGATTGCGTCAACTGATTGGGGACGCCGTTGTTGAAGCGGTAGGTGAGATTCTGATCGTTGGTCATCCACGTCCGATCATCGGTCATGAGCGTGTGCTGGTAGCCAATCTTCAAGCTATGGGTCCCCGTCACATACGAGACCGAGCCCTTCCACAGGTACGAACCTGCGTAAGCAGTGCTGAAGTCCTGCGACCGATAAACGAGCCCGGGAATGTTGCCGTTCAGCGCGCAACCGGATGCGCATTGTTCCGCGACGCGGATCAAATCCCGCGTCGGATTGGGATCACGTTCGAAGTTTCCCGCGCCGAAGTATGTGCCGCCGAATGCGGCTTCAATCAGGAGCGACGTGCTGACCGGCGAGACCCACGTCGCCTGCGTCACATGCAATGGCCGGCCGAGCACGCCGACCGCTTCAGGCGTGATGCGCTGAGGTTCTGCCAGGCCCGGCGTCGCGCCGGTGCAGGTCCGGCATAGTGCCTGAGCATCCCAGAACGCCCCCACCTTGTTCCGAGGCGTCAGCTGCAAGGTGACGCGCGCGCTGGCATTTTCAAATGACCGATCCGAATACTCCCGACGCGCCAGGTCCGGCGAATACAACCATTTCGCCGGATCGCCCGCGCTCAAGTTGTAGTAGACGTTCGCACTCGGTTTTGTATTCCCGCCGGTATGGCCGTTGACGAAGTACCACGCGCGGTTGCGCGCGATCGGACCACCGAGCGTGCCGGACAAGTCATAGACTTTCTGCAAAGGGGTGGCGACGAGCCCCTGACGCTCCAATTCGGGGGTCAAATTGTCCGACTGTAAATTCTCTCCGGTCCCGCTGGCGAACAACGACCCACTCGTCGTGTTGCCTCCGGCCTTTGGAATAACGTTCATCAACAGACCTGCCGTCTCGACTTCGCCGAGTCCACCCGCCGCGAACGTCACCTCCTGCGCATCGCCGACGTCGACAACATAACTGGTCGCCGAATTGCCGGACGGCGGACTCCCGATGTTCAGGCCATCGAGCAACAGCCGTCCCTCGTTCGTGCGGCCACCGTGAATCGGAAATGATGTCGTCGCGGTCGAGGTCACGACGTCATTGATGCTGGTAACGACGCCGGGGATCAGGCCGACGAGCGCGTTGTAACTGCGAATGGTAGGAACCGACTTGACGACTTCGCCAGTCAGCGTCACTTCGTTGCGCGCGGCGTGAATGTCAACAAGAGCATTCTCCGCGGTGACGTTAATCGTGTCAGTCAGGCCCGGAAGACCGAGCTGCGCGTTGACGGTCGCGGTCAATGAACCACTGAGCTCGACGCCCTCCTGTTCGAAGGGTGTCCAACCGGCGAGGGTGAATCGTACTTTGTAGGTGCCTGGACGCAGGTCCTCGATGCGATATCGGCCGTTGCCATCACTGACAGCCGACCGCGTGTTCTCGATGAGCGCGGGGCTGGTTGCTTCGACGAGCACGCCCGGCAAAACTTCCCCGGCGGGATTCCTGACCGAACCGGCGATTGCGGGCTGGGCGTATGCGGCGGCCGGGCCGCCCACGAGAAAGGCGACGACCACGAACGCCTTCAAATCGGTCCCCCTGAAAAAACTATCGGTGGGGGTTGATCTTGGCAGATTGTGAATCCCTAGTAAAGGTTCGAACAGACCCTGTCAGTTTTGTCAGTCCACCCTGTCAAATCCACCAGTTTTGCTGGATGCAGTCGAGTCGTAGGGTATTCGGAATGGACCACGACCCGAGAATGGCTCCCCAGCACGGTGCGGCGACGAGATCGCGCCGCGACGCCGTGCAGCGAGTGGAATCGTACCTTCGCGCGCATTTCGATGCGCCGCTGCGCATTTCCCGTTTGAGCCGGGTGGCCGGGCTCAGTGAACGCGGACTGCGTGACGCGTTCTACAGCGTCCATGGAATGAGCCCGAAGCAATGGATGCTCGCTGAACGACTCAAGCAGGTCCGCAGCATGCTGTGCGGCGGTCAGTCTGCCCCCATTAGTGTTACGGGCGCGGCAACCAGATACGGGTTCTACGAGCTGGGACGATTCGCGGCGACTTACAAGGAAGCATTCGGAGAAGTTCCGTCGGAAACGCTCCGCAGCGCAATGCGGCGAGCGAGCGAATCCATCGCAGAGTCACGAGGGCACGTTGATGCTTGCGCGAGATAGCGACCGCATAATCGGCGATTTTTCCGATCACGCGCCCTGGAGCAGAGCAGTCCGCAAGTTCGAGGGTGTCCACGACATACGTGAGCGGAGGAGTGGTGAGGCGCGGCGTGCCGCCCGCGCCGGTTCTGCAACTAGCGCGGCCGTGTGGGAATCGCGGGCAATCCAGGATGTGCTTCATCAGGCGCAACAGGTCGCGCCGCTCCCCTCGACGGTGCTGCTACTCGGCGAAACCGGTGTTGGAAAGGAAATCCTCGCGCAGACAATTCACGAACTGAGCCCGCGCCGCGATCGCGGCATGGTCCGCGTGAGTTGTGCGGCGATCCCAAGCACGTTGATCGAGAGCGAACTGTTTGGACACGAACGCGGCGCGTACACGGGCGCCGTTGCCCGGCAGGCGGGCCGATTCGAGGCGGCACACCAATCGACCCTGTTTCTTGACGAGATCGGCGAGTTGTCCCCTGACATGCAAGTCAAGCTGCTTCGTGTCCTGCAGGATCACGTCATCGAACGCCTGGGAAGTACGCAGCCGGTCAAGGTCGATGTGCGCATCATCGCCGCGACCAATCGCGACCTCGAGAAAGCGGTATCGGAGGGACGATTCCGCGAGGATTTGTATTACCGATTGAACGTGTTCCCGATTGCCATCCCGCCCCTGCGCGAGCGGGTCGAGGACATCGGTCCGCTTGCGTGGCAGTTTATCCGTGACTTCTCGAAATCGCTGGGCAAGTCGATCAACTCGATCTCGCCCCAGTCGATTCAGCAGCTGGAGCGCTACCACTGGCCGGGCAACGTCCGCGAATTGCGCAACGTGATCGAACGTGCAGTGATCCTCGCCGCAGGCTCTGAGCTGACCGTCGCGATGCCACAGCCAACGGCGTCTCGCCAGCCTACGGCCTCACTGACGCTCAAGAACCTGCAGATCGAGCACATTCGGGCAACCCTTCAGAGCACGAACTGGCGGATCCGCGGCGCCGGTGGCGCCGCCGAGCGGCTCGGGCTCAAGCCGACGACGCTCGAAACACGGATGGCGAAACTTGGAGTCACGCGGCCGCAGGGATTGTAAGCAGCCGCGAAATTCCGTGGCAGAGAAAAAACTGTAACCTCACATTCAAAACTGCTACGACGGCGATCGCACCGGTACCGCTGGCGGCATCCGGGCGGTGCGCCAACCCGCGCCCATTCAAGCATTTATGAACCGCGCACACACGCCGTCACACGGCATTGGAATTGACCGGTGACGAACAAATGCTCACGCGTCAAGTCGATGCCAGCGGTCGCGTTGCGACCGCGATTGTTCTCGGTCTTTGCCTCTTGCCGTCGCTCGCTACGGCGCAACAACTAGCCGCACCGACGTCCGATCGCGCCAGAGGGGCCGAGCAAGTCGTCGTCGGTCACGTCGCTTCTGTCACGCCAGCCTGGCACGACAACGATTTCGGCGATCGCTTGATCGTGTCAGTCCTGCACGTCATCGTCGACGAAACGTTGAAGGGCGCAGCGCAGTCGGCGGTCGACGTCGAGGTCGAGGGGGGCACGATTGGGAGCCTCACGCTTCGCGTGTCTGACCTCGACACGTTCGCGCCCGGCGATCGCGGCGTCTTCTATCTTCAACACAATCGACGCGGTGGACTCGTTCCACACCGGCGAGGTCTGGGTCTGCAGAAGCTTGACAGCACCGGACGTGTCTACGGCAGCACCACGACACTCGATCAGATTCGGCGTGACGTTCGTGCAGGTGCGTCGCGGTGATCATGAAACTCAAGCCATTCTTCGCACTCTCCGCGGCGCTCGGTGCTATTGCCACCCTCGCGTCGACAAAGGTCGACGCTTACGCCGTGCTCGGCTACACGTGGGCGCAGTCGCCTGTGCCGTACTACATCAATTCGGCGAACATGGACTTACCGGCAACGGCGATTGAACCAGCGATTCGTGCCGGCGCCGATGCGTGGCGATTGCAGTCCGGGGCTTCGTTCGCATTTGCGTTCGCCGGTTACAGCACTCAGACCACCAACTCCAACGATGGCATCAACCTCATCATGTTCCGGAACGCGTCGAGCGGCTCCGCCATCGCGACCACCTACACATGGTTTTCGGGGTCACGAATGATTGACGCCGACATGGTGTTCTGGGATGCCGGCTTCCAGTTCTTCACCGGATCGAGCGGTTGCTCGGGAGGCTTCTATATCGAAGACGTCGCGACACACGAATTCGGACACGCACTTGGACTCGGACACTCGACGGTTGCGACAGCGACGATGTATCCATCGATTTCGACGTGTAGTCAGCAGTCGCGATCGCTCGATGCGGACGACATCGCCGGCGTCCTCGCGTTGTATCCGGCCACAGCAACGCCGCCTGTACCACCAACGCGGCTGCGGATTATAAAGTAGCGCAGGGCTTCAGCCCTGCGAACTGAGGCAGCCCTAAAGGGCTGCGCTACGCGCGCGTTCGCGCAGCTTATACCGCTGCAGCTTTCCCGTCGCCGTCGTCGGCAACGACTCCACGAATTCAACCCAGCGCGGCCGCTTGTATGCAGCGAGCCGTTCCACCGCGAACTGCTGCAGTTCCGCGGCGAGTTCCGCACCGGGGTGCGGCATCTGCGCCACCACGTAGGCGATCGGCTTGATAAGTCCATCGTGATCGGCGCGGCCGGTCACACCGCATGCCTGGACGGCCGGGTGCTCCAACAGCGTCTGCTCCAATTCGACCGGACTGACCCAGATCCCTCCGACCTTCAACATGTCGTCCGACCGCCCGGCGAACCAGAAGAACCCGTCGTGGTCCTGGTAGTAGTGATCGCCAGTGCGAATCCAGCGTCCTTCGATCGTGTCCTTCGTCTGCTCGTGACGGTTCCAGTAATACGCGCAGGTTGAATCACCCTGAATGAGCAGGTTGCCGATTTCTCCGATGGGAACCGGCGCGCCGTTCTCGTCAACGAGCTTCGCCTCATACCCCGGTACAAGTACACCGCTCGAGCCAGGCCGGATTTGCCCGGGCCGGTTGGAAATGAAAATGTGGAGCACCTCGGTCGATCCAATCCCGTCGAGGATCTCCAAGCCGAATCGCTCCTTGAACCGGTTGAATACAGACGTAGGAAGCGCTTCGCCAGCCGACACCGCACAGCGGACACTGGAGAAGTCGAACTCACGATGCGGATCGTAGTGCGCGAGCATCATCGCGTAATGAGTCGGAACCGAGAAGAACAGCGTCGGGCGATAGCGCTCGACCACGTCGTACACCGCTGGCGGCGTTGTCGGACCTGGCGAGAGAATGCTGGTCGCGCCAACAGCGAATGGAAAGTACATTGCGTTGCCCAAGCCATACGCGAAGAACAGTCTGGCAACGCTGAAGCAGCGATCGCGGGGCCTGATGCCGAGCACGCCCTGTGCATAGTTCTCAGCACATACCACCATGTCGTGCTGCAAGTGCACGCACCCTTTTGGACGTCCCGTACTTCCTGACGAGTACAGCCAGAAGGCCGGAGCATCACGATTCGTCGACTCGGGCGCCAAATCCGGAGATGCGCGTTCAATGAGCGCATTCCATCCCATCGCCGCGTCGTCCCCGTCCGCATCTGCAACAACGATGTGCCGAATGGAGGGACATCGCTGTAACGCATCGACGAGACGCGAGCGAAGCGACGCGCTCACGATCATCACGGCGGCACGTGAGTCGTTCACGACGTATTCGTAGTCCGCTGCTGTCCAAAGCGTGTTGATGGGGATAGGAACGGCGCCGATCTTGATTGCGCCGAAGAAAGAGAAAACCATCTCCGGCGAATCCACCATCAGCAGGACGACGCGTTCTTCGGCGCGAACCCCGAGTTGGTCGCGCAGCGCCGAGCCTACGCGGTTGACGTTGTCATGCAGTGCCGCGTACGAAATGCGGCGATCGCCACATTCAATCGCAGTTGCATCACTTCGACCTTCGTTTATATGCCGATCAACAAAATACGCTGCGGCGTTGAACAGGGTTGACACGTGTCACGTCCGCCCCGCCTCGATCACTGGCTCGTCGTCGATCGGCGCTCGTCGTTGAAGCCGAACGCGTAAAGGGTCCCGTCGCGAGTTCCGACATACACCTGACCACCATTGCTCCAGAAACTTCCAGGCGATGCGAATGTCGTCATCGCAGTGCCGCTGTTCCAGAGGCGCTTACCGGTCGCGCCATCGTAGGCGTGGAGGACCGCGGGAGTGCCTCGGCCGGTTGCCGTCGCTGGGGCCCCGGTCGCGAGCGTGAACACGACGCCATTGACAATGAGTGGCGTTCCCGGTGCCGACAGATTGTGCGAGACCCATCCCGGTTCGAGGGTGACGCTGGCGGCGGCGTCCGATAGTTTCAGGGCAACGATGCCGCCCGTCGACACAGCCCCGTTTGTTGCCGTGAGTCCTCCGGCCAGGGGCCCGGACACTGGAAGGAGAATCCCTTGCTGCCACGCGGCGAGCGCATCCGCGCCTACCGTGCCTCCCTTCCCGACCACAGGCATCGACACGAACAACGGTGTCGAGTGATTCGCTCCTCCGAGCGATGCAGCGTCGAGCAACACGACGCGTCCATCCTTCGTAGCCGCTGCAACGACCTGTTTTCCGTTCTGTTCGACGATCGTTGGACCGGTCACGAATTCAGTTGTCGGCTGTGTGAACCAGTCCTTCAGCTTTAGCGTTTTCGAATCGAGTGCGACGATGGCATTCGCCTTCCCGTCTCCGCGGGTCCGCCCCGCACCAATCGATGCGATGAGTGTGTCGTCCGACGTCAGCGCCACGGCACCGACGATTGGACCGCCGTCGGTCTTCCAGGAGATGACTGACTTCGCTTCGCTTTCGAGATCGATCGCCCACACACCGCTCGGCGCGCCACCGCAATCTCCTGTTGTCGCGGCATACAGGGTCGTGCCCGCAGCAACCGGCGCCGACCAGCGCGCGTTGGCAGGAAGAAACGGTGCCGGTCGTTGAATGTCTTTTCCCGAGGGGAGACCAACGACGTGCAGCATGCCGTCGCTGGAGATTACGTAGGCGACGCCGGATGGACGAAACAGCATTCCGAACGGTCCGCCCTGTTCGACGGGCGGCGCCCCGGGAATGCGATCGACCTGTTGAGCGCCGCGTCCGGCACCAGGTGGAGGTGCAGGAGCCGCTCCGCCACGCGCGGCGCCAGGTGCGGCGCCAGCACCGCGGGCCCCTCCTCCTGCATCTCCGGCCGCGCGTCCCGGCCCCGCTGCCCGTCCTTCGAGCGGCACACCTTCACCCGGCTCTCCGAGAAGACTGCGATACCCAACCGCGCCACGACCGAAACTCAATCCAGCTGAAGCCGCCGTCGCTGATGCGTCCAATCGGACGATACGGGTTGCGCCAGCACTGATACCGCCGGGGCATTGTGCCGTCGCGGCCGGCATCGCCGCATCGAAGTGCCTCTGCCAAACGACATAGCCGGTATCGTTGTCGATCGCATACACATTGTTCGAACTGCCGGTGACGATGGTCATCGGCACAAACAACGTTACGCCCGCCGCGCTGACACCGTGACCGAGACCGTTTAGTCCGCGCGGCGGGTTATCGAGCTTGGATTTCCACTGCAGCTCAAAGCCCGGCTTCGACATCGCTGCGACCGACACCTTGTCGTCGGCGCGAACCCATGACGTGCGCTGCGCATCAGCGAACGCGGTCAGCCACTGCGAACCGCCGCGCCCCGGTTGAGTGAACACGGCACCGCCGGCGAAAACGGTGATGAGGATCGCGATTCTGAAAATGCTGACTGGCGATTGCTGATTGCTGATCGACGAACACTTTTTCATTTCGCTACACCAAAGCAATGAGATGAATTCTGTAAGTGCTGAATGCTGAATGCTGATTGCTGAATTGGGTGGTCTGGAGACTTTAGGCTCGGCCTTCAATCAGCACTCCACAATCAACAATCAGCAATTTCAGCGGCAGTCATTTGGCAACCCCAAAGCAATAAAGCGTGCCATCGAAGGTGGCAATGTATGCGCGCCCATTCGCCACCGTCAGCCCGCTGAAGTGATTCCACGATTCGATCTGATTGCCGCTCGACCAGAGTTCCTTCCCCGTCTGCCCGTCGAACGCGTATAGCGCTGCCCGACGCGAAGTCGGGATCCTGCGCGCCGGACCAGAAGCGAGTCCGCCGCCATATACCGCGCCACCGGTTTCATCCCATGCGCGGTCCGGCATCACTTGTGTCGCATCCTCACCCGCCGCATAGGCGAACACAACGCCGTTCGCGATCACCGCTTCTTCAGCGAGATCCATATCGCGCGACAGCCACGCCGGCGTCAGTTGCCATTTGCCCTGACGTTCCTCGAGCTTGAACGCCGCGACGCCACCGCCCTTCGGGCGCGCGTGCTCAATCGGTGCCTTGAACTGCGTGCTGACAGGACCCCAGAACGGGACGACCACCCACTGCGCGCCTTTTTCATCCTGCCAGGCGCTGAGTGCGCCCCACACGCCTCGCGCGTCAAACGCCTGCGCGTCATTGCAGATCAGCGGTGTCGTAAACAGCGTCGTCCGATGATCCTCGCCGCCAAGCGATTCGCGATCGAGCAGCCACAGCCGGCATTCCTTGCTCGTCCCCACCAGGAACTTCCGATTTCGGTAGTCG
>JBKPNQ010000271.1:0-11257 GCA_046732715.1 Acidobacteriota bacterium
GCGAGGTGTGGGAGAACCGGACGTGCGGGGTAATCAAGTTCACGCTGAAAGGCGGCGGCTACGACTGGGAGTTCGTGCCCATCGATGGTCAGAGCTTCCGTGATGTCGGCTCCGCCTCGTGCGCGTCAGCAGTCTCCGCTCGCGATTTGACCGAGCGGCGCTGATCAATCAGCAATCCACAATCAGCAATCAGCAATCGACAATCCACCATCCGCAGTCGTTATTGCGCCCCAGTAGTGACCCAGTTCAGTGCCGCCTGAATGGCGTCGTACATCCGGTCCCGCGCCCCTCCAAAGTTGTGATTCGTTGCCTCGATTGACTGAAACCATTTGTGCGCCGTATCGGGACCGAATTGTTCGCGCGCTTTGGCCGCTGGCAGATACCGATCGTGCGTCGATTGAATAACCGCTATTGGTAGATCGTCGAGCTGGGCCAGATACTCGTACACGTCGACCATCACTGGCTCGTGCGTCTCATGCGGCAGCGCCAGGTGCCGATACCAGCGGACGTACTCCTCCTCCTCCGTCAGCGCCACGGCCACCACGCCGCTGATCGCATCGCACAGCCGCCCTGCCGCGACCACCGCCAGCCCCGCGCCCCGCGAGACGCCGACGAGAACCACAGGGCGATGCCCGTCGATCCCGAGTGCCGCACGAGCGCGCTCGATGATGCGCGAGTAGTCCTCCGCCAGCCGTTCCGGGGTCGTCGTTGGAGTGTTCGTTCCGAGATGCTTCACGTAGTCGCGGGCGTCAAAGCCGACGATGGGATCACCGAGCGCCGCCAGGTGTCGGTAGGTGTCGAGATCCTTACGGCGCATGCCGCCGTCACCGGTAGCGTACACCAGCAGCGGGCGGGGCGCTGGTGTATTGCGGTTGTCGAAGTGCAGCCGAAGCGAATGGTTATTGAGCGTGACGACTTCATCGGGAACGAGCGGAGCGGGGTGCGTGGCACAGCCCGCGAAGGCTGCGGTAAACAGCAGGAAAAGGAAGCGCGGCTCGCGGTTCACGGCTCGCGATTCCAGGTTCAAGGATTCGCGAATCACGAGTGAGGGTTCAGCAGGGCGCTTCCCCAGCCACCGGCGATGAGGGCGCTAACGTTGGCCAGCGCGACGGGCCATTCGAGCGCGCTCTGGTACGCCATGTATCGCGGCACCCACTCGGGATCGAATTTCTGCTTGTAGAATCGCACGCCCTGGAAGTTGTACCAATGATCGCCGCGCCGGAAGAGAACCCCAGCCAGCCGCTCGCCCAGCCGCGCACCGCGATGCTCGCCGACCGAGGCCAGCGGCGCCATCCCGAGGTTGAAGGTTCGATACCCCACGCTCTTGCCGTAGAGCATCGTCGAGAGCACGAGGAAATCCATGACGCTCGGCCCGTCGGTGCGATAGCGCATGAGATCGACGGACAGTTCCTCGTGACGGGGTCCTTCAAGAAGGTTGGCAAAGGCCAGCAGCCGTCCTTGATCTCGGGACTCGACCACGGCGCACGGAAACCGGCGCAAGTAGTCGTCGTCGAAATAGCCGATTGAGAACTGACGCTCTACGACCTGTTTGGCGCGCAGCCAATCGTCCGAGATGGCGGCGAAGTCTTCGAGACGCCCGGCGATCTCGGCCGGCTGCATGATTCGAAATGACAGACCATCTCGCTCTGCCCGGCGAAGAATCTGGCGGGTCAGCTTGCCGGCGTGGCCTTCGAGTGTCAGCCGATCCAGATGCACGTGGGCCTCCTCTCCGAGTTTGAAGAAGTGGTAGCCGCGATCGTGCAGCAATGGAATCCAATCGAGCGAAATCTGGTAGAACAGCGGACGGCGATCGATGTTGGCCGCGAAGGCGAACAGCCCGTTGAGGAACGCGCTGCGCTCTTGCGGAGAGGTCACCATCGGGTCCGAAAACACTGTCAAGTACGGGCCGATGGTGCGATACAGGCAGAAGCCTCGGCTAGCGTCAAAAAACACCGACTTGTCGCCGACCGCGACCATGATCGGCGTGGTTCCGATCCCGTAGCGAGTGTGCGCGCTGAGGGTTTGCTGGATCTCGTCCTCGTCGGGAGGCTCGAACCGCACGGGCGTCCGGATAACCACGTACAACGTCGCCGCCGCCACCACGATCACCATCGAGATCGCCGTGCGCAGGAACCGTGCGCTCTGCAGTCGGTAGCTGATCGAGTTCCATCGCGTGAAGGCGGCGGCGCCGATATGATGCGAGAACGCGCCGAAAAGCAGGAACAGCAGCAGCGCGGCACAGCCAACGGCCAGGTCGGACCAGTCCAGCCAGTCTCCGCGGCTTGCCCGGTCGAAGATCGCGGACTGCGACCACGCCGCCACGCCGATGACGCCGAGAATAATGGCCTCTTCCCAATCGAGTCCTTTCAACAATGAGGCACACGCCGCAAGCGTCAGCAGTGAAATCGTCAATTTGTAGGCGCTGGCGTATCCGCGTGCAAGCCCACGCGCGAGCACGAGCAGAACCAGGCCGGCCAGCGCCGCGGCAAGTTGGCCAACTTCCACCAGCGGCAGCGGCAGATATCGTTCCATCAGGACGAGTCGGGCATGAAGAGCGGGCGACGCAGTGCTGAGGATCATCAGCAAACCGGCCGCTCCCACGAGGCTGCCCGTGATTCTGCGCGCCACGTCGATACGCCGATGCGACAGGCGCGTCGCCCACGACAGCAATACCATTGACGCGGTAAACCATGGGATCGCGTAGTAGATCAGTCGGAAGGCGCCCAACCCGGCGACCGTGACGTTCTGGTTGAACGGCAGCCGCGCGATCCAGAATGCGTCGCTGCTCCCGAATCCACCGGGTATCAGGCTCGCGAGGCCTACGACCTGGCCCAGGAAGAACCCGGACACGAGATCGAGTACGGGCGCCGTCTGGCCGGTCGACTGCAGACAGGCGACAAAGACGACGGCCGCAAGAAGCCAATCGACCCAGCCGACGACTGCCATTTCGACCGTACGAGTGGCTCCGGCAAGCGGCCGTCCAAACCTGTCGGCACGTCCGGCGATCGCGCGTCCGCACCAGGCCGACAGAATCACAAATGCGAGAGCCGTCCCGGAGAGAAGCCACGCGCCTCCACCAATTCTGGGAACGACAAGCACGGCAGCCGTCCACCCGGCGAGGCCGGATACAAATGCGATGATCACCGAGACGATGCCGGGATGAAGTTCCGAGACCTCGGTCACACGACGCCGGTACAGCCAGTATCGGATCGCCGGACCGGCCAGCGGACCGAGCGTGAGGAAGTTGCTCCAGCAAAATGCGACGGCGCCAAACCGCCAGCGCTCGATCGCCCTGGTGCGCGTGTCCGCGAAGGCCATCACGTCATAGAGTCCCATGATGGCGATGTTGAGAAGCGTCACGAGACCGGCGACAATCAGCGCCCGCGTGTCGAGCTGCTCGAGAATTCCACGCACCGCGCGCGTCTGAACGCCGCGCAGCGCCTGCCACGACAGGGCGACCACGACCGCGACGAGGCACACCCCCCACAATCGGGCGGCGTTCGCGACAATCCACGTCGACGCCGCATCGATCGTCGGATGGTCACGCCACCGGTTCTTCGCCATCAACGATTCCTCCGCGGCGAAGCCTGGGCGATCCAGGTGAGCCCGGCGCTGTACGCGGCGCTCAATTCGTGTCGCTTGTCGGTGAACCGGTGATTGCTGGCGTCGATGAATGCCTGCTTCTTGGGCTCGCGTGACGCGGCAAACAGGCGCTCCCACTGCTCGCGCGACACGTACTCATCCTTCGTCGACTGAATCATGTAGAGCGGAACCGGGGAGACGGTCGCGATCACGTCTGTCGGCGCGAATGACGGCTCGTCGGCGTCACGCTTGGTGAGCCAGGAGCCTGCGTCCGTCCACCGCCACGCCAACTCCGCCGTCGGTGGAAGTCCCATCGTGATCACACCGTCGATCCATCCGTGATTGATCGGATCCGCCGCGGCCAGCACGGCCAGCGCGGCGCCTTCCGAGACACCGGACATGATGACGGGGGCTGGAAGGCAACGCGACTGCCTCAGTGTGTCCAGAATGCCCCGGTAGTCGGCGGGTACGTTTCCGGTCTGAAGATGAGATTGGCCTGACGTGAACGCGGACAGATACTGCCGGACGTTGATCCCGACAACGGTATAGCCTTGCGCGGAGAGCTCCTCGGCCATTGAGGCTGCAAGGCCAACCCACCCAACGTCTCCGCTGCCCATGACAATCGTTCCGCGTGACGGTGTGGCGGGGGTGTAGATTGAGACAGTTAGCGTTCTTCCACGGACCTGAACGTCCACTTTCTCGGCCGCGTGCGCCGCCGCGGGCAACGTCAGCGTGGCTGCGGCGAAACACAGCAGGATGAATCGGTCCGCTAGCACGACTGGTTTTCTGGTAGCCAGGCTGTTCTCCTCAGCTTCACCCGACGTCGGCTGTCGGGCTTGCTGAGCAGCAGGTGCACAATTCGCACCGACCGGCGACTCCTATCCCTTGTCCCTTTCCCTGGATCGGGTGTTGGCAAAAGCCGTGGCGACAGTCCCGGGCGGGGTCGCCGCCCCACCCGGCACCTGGCGCGCTCCATCTCAAATGGCGTCACTGCACCGTGATCTTTTTTCTCAGCTCATTCTGCAGAATCGTCAGCATCCGCGCATACCGGGCATCGTCTTTGGCGAACATCGCGTTGTAGCCCGCCTCGTTGAGTTTCTGCGCGTCCCACTTGCCGTCGAACATCACCATGACGGCACCGTCAATCGTGGTGCTGTCAAACGGTTGATCCGCCTGGGGTACCTTTTTCAGTCCATCGGCCAGCGAATCGACAACGAAGAAGTGTCCGCTGCGATCCTTGACCGTCTGGAGGTTCATGTAAGCCTCCATGTAGTTGCCGGCGCCAATCACCCGATCGAGGGCAGCCGGCACCGAGTACGTCGCGCTGACGACGAGCAGCTGCTGTGAATCCGGCACGTAGAACGCCGCGATATAGCGGCCGGGCTCATCGGGATCGCGCGCGGCGATGGTGTCCATCTTGAGCTGCACGAGCAGCGCCTTGACCGCGGCCGCCGGAGCGGCAGACTGCGATCCCTCCTCGGCCCTGAGCGAGATGTAGGCGAAGGCCAGGACAAAAGCGACGATGAATGCGACGATGAAGCGCTTCATGGAACCTCCCGACCACCGCGAAGTGCCGTACTTGTGCCACTGAAATCGCCTCGATTTGCGCCTGATTTCCGCCGTTCGTAGTTAGCCTGCCGATTTTCCGGCACGGAGGCCTTCCGCCGAACACCGAAAGCCACAGGAATCAAGTGAAGTGGAATGGGCAAGCTGGAGGCGACTAGCCGGCAGCTGGAAGCCGTGGAAGCCGGACGCTGGAACCGCGTTACACTCACCATGATTCTGGAGGAGTCATGACCTTCACCCATAGCGTTGTCGTGCTTTTGCTCGTCGCCTGGATGCCATTCGCGCAATCGTCGACTCAGACGGCCCGGCAACCGAAGCAGTACACGATCGAACAGTTTCTCAATACGACCTCAGTCAACGGCGCCTCGTTTTCGTCGGATGAATCACGCATCCTGTTCTCGTCCAACAAGACCGGAATCTGGAACGCGTACACCGTTTCCATCGGCGGCGGTTCATGGACGCCGGTGACGTCGTCAACGACGGACTCGACCTACGGCGTCTCGTTCTTTCCAACCGACGATCGCATCCTGATTACGCGTGATCAGGGAGGCAACGAGCTGAACCACCTCTACGTCCGTGCACCCGCGGGCGAGGAGCGAGACCTGACACCAGGCGACAAGCTGAAAGCGAGCTTCGTGCAATGGTCGCCTGACGGCTCGGCCTTCTACGTCCAGACCAATGAACGCGACGTCAAGGCGTTCGACATCTATCGGTACGACTCCAAGACGTATGCGCGCACTCTGTTCTATGAGAACAAAGATGCCTACATTCCGACCGGCGTCTCCGACGACGGGAAGTGGGTCTCCCTGGCGAAGGTGATCACCACCAACGACTCCGACGTCTATGTATGGAGCGCGGCGACGAAACAGACGACCCGCGTGTCGCCCCACCAGGGACAGGCGAGCTTCTCGCCCACCGGGTTTGATCCGTCATCCACCCACCTCTATTACACGACCAACGACTCAGGAGAATTCGCGCGTCTTCGACGCTACACGCTCTCCGGCGGCCAGCAGGAAGATGTCGAAAAAGCAGACTGGGACATCGTTGACAGTGAGTTCTCGCACGGAGGGAAATATCGCGCGACTCTGGTCAACAAAGACGCGCGGCCCGAGGTTCGGATCTACGACACCGCGACCAACCGGCTGGTTCCGCTGCCAACGATTCCGAATGGTGGCATTACGAACATCTCGATTGCGCGCAGCGAAAAGCGAGCGGCGCTCTACGTCAACGGCGATCGCTCGCCCAACAACCTTTACGTGCTGGATCTTGCGACGAAGCAGCTGACGAAGCTGACCGAATCACTCAGCCCGGACATCGATCCTGCCGATCTCGTCGATGCGCAGATCGTCCGCTTCAAGGCGCGCGACGGCATGGCGATTCCCAACATCCTGCTGAAGCCGCATCAGGCGTCCCCTTCGAGCAAGGCGCCGGCGCTCGTGCTGGTCCACGGCGGCCCCGGCGGCCAGACGACGCCAGCCTACAGCGCCCTGGCGCAGTATCTCGTCAATCATGGCTACGTGGTGCTTGGTATTAACAATCGGGGCAGCTCCGGCTACGGCAAGACCTTCTTTGCCGCAGACGACAAGAAGCACGGCCGCGAGCCACTCTGGGATTGTGTCGACGCGAAGAAATATCTGCAGTCGCTGCCGTATGTCGACCCGGCGCGCATTGGCATCATCGGCGGAAGCTACGGCGGCTACATGGTGCTCGCCGCGCTCGCGTTTCAGCCGCAGGAATTCAACGTCGGCGTCGATCTCTTCGGGGTGGCAAATTGGATCCGCACGCTCGAAAGCATGCCGGCGTGGTGGGAGGCACAGCGAAAGGCGTTATACGAGGAGATGGGCGATCCGGTCGCGGATCGGAAGATGCTCGAGGACGTCTCACCTCTGCTCCACGCGGATTTGATCAAGAAGCCGCTGATCGTATTGCAAGGCGCCAACGACCCGCGCGTGCTGAAGGTCGAGTCGGACGAGGTCGTTGCGGCGGTGAAGAAAAACGGCGTCCCGGTTGAATACCTCGTCTTCCCGGACGAGGGGCACGGGTTCACGAAGAAGAAGAACCAGATCGAGGGTTACTCCGCGGTGCTGCGGTTCCTCGATCAGCATCTCAAAGGGCAGAAGGGATCGTAAGCGGGTTACTGCCGGGTTCTGCCGGGTTCGGTCGAACGCGAGCTGGAAGCTTAGGTACAGCCAGCCCGGTGCGGTGTGATGGTGACCGTGTATGTCACCGTCTCACTTGATGACGCGTTCTGGATAACAATCCTGGTCCGCGAACCGTCCGGCTGAAGCGTATTGCCAAAGCGCAGCACCCCCGTCGGGCGAGCGGGCATGGTCGCATCGTAAAGGGTCCGACAAGCGTCACTCGCTGACGGCACGCACGACGGATCGATCTGACGCAGCCGCAAGGGAATCGTCGCTGAGTCCAGCGTGAAGTCCAGATTGATCTGTGTGGTGGACGATGGAATCTCGGCGTCGTAGAAGCGGAACTCTCCGGGCGCAAGCGTCGCGGAGTAGCTCGCCGCCGCCGCCGTTGGCCCGGCCATCGACGAACAGCAGCCGGTTACCGTGACGGCGGAGGCGAGCACGATCGTCAGCGATGCCCTGAACCGATCGCTCCGCGACATCTTGACCTCCTGGCTATGAATGCGCAGAACGACTCGAAAGAGGCTCATCGAGGCTGGCAGTTATTGCAACGCTAAGCCGTTTTTTCCGCTTGCGGCCGGTAGATTTGCCGGGAATCTGACGATGGCATCATCCTCGCGACGCCACCCGACGATGCCAGGATGGAGGCGCCATGACGCTTGACGAACTACACACGAAGATGACGGCGGAGTTCACGGTCGTCCGCGCGGAAATCAATCGCTTGCTCAACGCATCATGACCGAAGCTGCTGATACCCGGCAGCACTTTGCTACGCTCGATCAACGCATCACGAGCGAAGGGGTCAATACCCGCCAGCACTTCGACGTGGTCGCTGAGCCCTTCAAGGAATATACGAAGGCACTTGCAGACGGGATCGCGCGAAGCACCGCACGACTGGACGCGCACGACGAGCGCATCACGGCCCTCGAGCGGCGCAGATTGTAGGGCTCAAGATTTCGTACGCCTGAGCCGCGGCACGAGCATCGGGACACGGCGGGCGTACCCGCCGTACGCGTCGATGCCGAGCTCCTCGCGCAGAAACTCCTCTTCCATCCGCGCTTTCACATACCATCCGAGCGTCATCACGCCGGCCCCCAGCCAGGCTGCGGCAGTGCCGCGCATCGCCGCGGTTGCAAGCGACGCCACGATAATCCCGGTGTAGATCGGATGTCGGACGATGGCGTACGGGCCGGTGTCGACGACGCGATGAACGGCCTTTCGTCCGACGCTGCTGGACCAAAGGCGACCCAGGTGAATGCGGGCCCACCAGGTGAAGAGAAGCCCGAAACAGGCGGTGGCAAACATCAGCCAGGCGACGGCCACCGATGTGTGCCACACGATTTGCTCCACGCCGAGCTCGTGCCGATACATGCCGAAGAGCAGAATCGCGCCGGCCGCCGCGAGCAGTCGATAAACAATCTGGCTGCGGTGTGGCGGTCGCTTGACCGCGCGATCGCTCCACGCTGCCGCCGCGAGCCAAGATACCCACCACACAAACCAGACGATGCGTACTGCAACCTCAGGCGTCAGCATTCAAGTGATTATGACGTGTCCGCCGGCGCGGCCTTCGCCGCTTCGGCGGGACAGCCCTCCGCATGCACCCGAACACGGAGAACTTCACCTGAGCTGGAAACGGCGTCACCGGTAAGTGCCAACTGGCAGCTGAGAGCGATGAAGTGCTACTCTCCCGGTCATGATGACGCTACTCCTCGCGCTGGCGACGACGGTCACGCTCGCGGCACCCACCGAAAAGGTCGCCATCATCGTCGAAGGACAGCAGCCGCCGGTCCGCATCACCCACGCGGTTGTGCTGACGGCAAGTCAGGGCCCACCGATCATCCTTTATGACGCAGTGAATCAGACCGACAAGGAATATGAGCAGTTCACCGTCACGGCATTCGTTTTCAAGGCCGATGGAACGCCACGCGCGCGGCAAACCGCACCAGGGCGGCGTACGCTCGAGGCGCACGAGACGAAATTCTCGACCATCGTCCTCGATGGCTCCGCCATGGAGCCGACGGACATCGTCGTGATAGGGGTCGATCAAGCGCAATTGGCGGGATCCGAAGAGTGGTGGCACACGGATCTGCGGCCGCTGGCTGAGAAGGCCGTGCCGGTCAAGAAATAACCAGCCGCGATTCGCAGTCCGTCGTTGGTTGCGCCTGGCCCGCCGTGCCGCTCGCGCTCGAAGCGAGTGCCCGCCCCGTCGGTGTTAGGATGACGCGCACCGCTCACCGACGAAAGGACCTGACGTGATCTATCGGAGTCCTCGGCCTTCGATTGTGATACCAGAGGCGTCACTGGCAGATTTCGTGCTCGCCCGCGCATCCGCGCGGGGAGCCCGTCCTGCGCTCGTCAACAGCGTCACCGGTCGCGTCATCACTTACGCGGAGTTGCCGGACCTCGTCGATCGGGCGGCGGCGGGATTCGCGCGGCTCGGCCTTGGCAAAGGTGACGTGTGCGCGATCTTCAGTCAAAACACGCCGGAATACCCAATCGCAATGCTGGCGCTGGCGCGGTTGGGAGCGATCGCGACGACAGCGAGTCCGTTGTCAACGAAAGATGATCTGGCGAAGCAGTTCACCGATTCACGGGCGCGAATCCTCCTGACGTCGCTGTCCCTTGCGCCGGCGTGGCGCGATGCGGCCGCGGCGGTTCACATCGACTACGTCATCACGTTCGAGGATGCGCAGGCCCCCATCATCGGCTTCAATGAGCTTCTCGCCGAACCTGGACACCCGCCGGCAGCATCGATTGATCCAACCGACATCGTCGTGCTGCCGTACAGCAGCGGGACAACCGGACTGCCGAAGGGCGTGATGCTCACGCATCGCAACCTGGTCACCAACATCGTGCAAACCGACGCGGCGGATCACTACGAGCACGACCAGGACACGACCGTTGCCTTCCTGCCGTTCTTTCACATTTATGGCATGGAAGTGATCGTCATGTTGGGCTTATGGTCCGGCGCCACACTGGTGGTGATGCCGAAGTTCGATCTCGACACCTACCTCGATCTCGTCGAGCGGCACCGCGCGACGATCCTGCACGTCGTGCCCCCCGTGGTCGTGGCGCTTGCCAAGCATCCGTCGGTGGAACGCCGGGATTTCTCGTCCATCCGCAAGGTGTTTTCGGGCGCGGCTCCTCTAAGCGCCAGCACCATCGAGCAGTGCATCTGCCGGATCAATTGTGTGTTGCAGCAGGGATACGGGCTGACCGAGACAAGTCCGGTGACGCACGTGACCTATGGCGATAGCGTCCGGAACAAGTACGGCTCGATTGGCCAGCTCGTGTCGAACACAGAATGCCGGATCGTCGATCCCGGGACCGGTGATGATGTCGCGGCCGGTCAGGACGGTGAGATCTGGGTGCGCGGACCACAGGTGATGAAGGGATATTTCAATCGCCAGGACGCCACGAGCGCGACCATCGACGACGACGGATGGTTGCATACTGGAGACATCGGTCATGCTGACGCGGATGGCGACTTCTTCATCGTCGACCGGCTCAAGGAGCTGATCAAGTACAAAGGCTGTCAGGTGGCGCCGGCGGAGCTGGAAGCCGTGCTCCTCACCCATCCGGCGGTCGGTGACGCAGCGGTCGTTCCGCTGAAGAACGAAGACTGTGGCGAGATACCACGCGCGTTCGTGGTGTTGAAGGCCGCGGCCACGGCGGATGAGTTGATGCGGTATGTCGGAGAGCGCGTCGCACCATATAAGAAGGTGCGACGCGTGGACTTCATCGAGACGATCCCCAAGTCGCCATCGGGCAAAATCCTGCGACGGCTGTTGAGAGATGTCGCCGTCACGTGAGCAGCCGCTCCCTACCTGCGGCTGCTCGGCGGCACCATGCCTTTGATGCGGAAGTAGGTCACGAGATTCCCGTAGTGTTCGTTGAGATGGCCGACGTTGCGCATCAGCGGCGAGGCCCGGCCCGAATCCTTTCCGCCAAACGCGCCCGGCACAACC
>JBKPNQ010000272.1:0-21593 GCA_046732715.1 Acidobacteriota bacterium
ATGGGACTCTGATCCTTGTAGAAGGTCTTGGCCAGTGTTTCGTTGACGAGCACGACCGGTCCGCCCGTCGTATCCGACAGTGCAAAGTCGCGCCCGTCGAGCGTTGGCGCCGATACCGAGCGCGAGCGTCAAGACGGTGACGAGCGCATAGCCTGGATTCTTCCGCAGGTGACGGAGCGCGGAGATGAGGTCCTGTCTCATGACGCCGGTTGGACGGACACCAAGCGAAAAGGGTTTCGTCAGGGTTGCGGCTTGCCGAACGCGCGGGCGACAACCGCCCCTAACGCCGCTCCGACAACGCCGGCCGTCACGTCAGTAGCGGACGGATAGCGATCGATGCTGAAGAGTTGTGTCGCTTCTGCCGTCACCGACACGAGTGCCGCAACCACCATCGACTTCCACCACGCACCACGCCGGGCGTACGAGTACCCGAATGGGACGAACAGCGCGATATTGGCGGCCACGTCACGAGGACGGTCGGCCGGATCGGTGAACGGGATGGTGTGCACGCGGGACCACTGAGGTTGCGCAGTGAATCCCACCCACGGGAAACTAATCAGCCAGACGAGCGGAATCCACCAGAGCCATAACGGCCCACGGTCACGAATCATGGATCTGGCAGAGCCCCCTTCTACTGGGGTCTATCCGAAAGATTCTTCGGCGACTTCTGGTTCAGGAGTTCGACCAGCGGCTGCGCCTCGGCCGGCACGGCGACGGCCCCACCGCGGACGATGTCGCGCGGCTGCAGATGCTTGCCGTAGACCGTATCGTTTGCGTCGCCGTCAGGACGAAGCGTCGACCCTTCCAGCGACACCCCGGCAAATAGACCGCGCGAGCGGGAATAGGTCAGAATCTCCGCTCGCATCGCCAAATCGGTAGACGCGCCGGCGGTTCGGCCCTTCGGCCCGGCAGCGGCGGAGGCGTCCCCGCCGAGCTTGATCTTGCTGCCAAGAATCGAATCGGCGCCGCGATCGTTCGTCACCAGCAGGACGTAGTCAGTTGCCTGACCGCCAAGCTGAAAGCCAACGCTGCCGCCTTCGAGCGCGATCATGGTGGGCGCGCCCCAAGGACCGTCGAACGACTGTCCTCCGCGACACGTCATCACGCCGCGACCGTAGCTGCCGCCAACGCCGACCGCAAATTTCTTCACCGATGGCACGACGATGACGCACTCGGACCGATCGAGGAGATCCTTGGGAATGCTGTCGGGCATCCCGAGAATCTCTTTCATGACCGTCGCGCTGTTCTGAAGTCGGTCCACTTCCTTGTGTGCCGCCTGCGCCATCGCGGACGCAGAGCTCAGAACGGCCAGAATACCGACACATACAATTCTTCTCACCACGCTTCCCTCCGCAGGCGCTGTTCCTATCCTCAAATCGCAATTCACGCGTGATCCTTCCCTTCCTACATTAGACTGCATACTGCACCGAATCAGTCTGACATGTCGCTGCGCACTCGCCTCATCATCGCGTTTCTGCTGTTATCGGTCCTCCCGCTATCAGCCGTGACCTTTCTGTCTTACCTCTCGTCGGTCCACGCCTTTGAGCTGGCGGCCCAGCGCGAGGCGACGCAGAGCGCGATCGACGTGAGCCGACGAATGGAGATGATTACGGCGGATCTCGGCCGGCGAATGGATCGCCTGTTCGCCACGGGGACGAGCACCTTCGGGTCGACATCGGCTCCCGATCCGCAGATGGTCCGTCAGAGCGTCGCGCCGATGCTGGGCGACACAGCGGCGCTGGTCGATCGCGTCGAGTTCCATCCGACACCTGAACCGCCGCCGACAGCTGCCGTCACCACTGACCCGAACAGCGTTCCGATACCGATTCCGCCGCCGCGCCGGGGAGGTCCCGGCGGCCGGCGACGAGGCGGCTTTGAGGCTGCCGGCGCACCCCGTCCCCCGGGCGCCCCCGTGCCACCGGGAATGGGAGCGGCCGCAGCTCCTCCGCCGCCGGGCTCCCAGGTCATCGTCATGGACATCCCGCGCATCGTCGCCGACACGACGCGCGCTGCGACCGAAGCCGGCATCGCGGCGGCCGATCCCAAGGTCCGGGCGATGATCGACACCCAGATCGAGAAACAGCTGGCCGCGAACCAGCAGGGGTTGAAGGCGATGGCTGCGGCCCTCAGCCGCGACGCTGCTGCTCGATCGGCCGGCGAGCTCGCCGCGATCAACGTCGAAGGGCGAAAGGTTGAAATCGAGGTCCAGAAAGACGGACGCGTCATCGGCCACGCGAACGCGACGCTCAATCTCGATCGAATGCTTCGCGGCGTGCTGGGTTTTGCTCGACGGGATCAGGGCGAGATCCCGTTCGCGATCGATCGACAGGGCGGGCTCTACACCCAGGACTCGTCCGACCGGGACCGTCTTCAGACGCTGGGAATCGAGCGGACGGCAACAGTCGCCGCCGAAGGCACGCCCCGCCGCAGCGGGAACTGGATCATCGTCGCGCGCAAGGCACCCAGCGGCATCATTTTCGGTATCGCGCGACCCATTGGCGACTCTCTTCGCGACATCCGCCGCGCGTCGGTCCGCAATCTGGGGCTCGGGCTGCTCGTGATCGGGCTGGCGTTTGTCGGGATCATTCCCATCTCGCATCGGATGACGCAGCACCTCGCCAGCCTTACGCAAGGCGTGCGCCAGCTGGCCGGCGGCAATTTCGCCACGCGAGTACCGGTGCGATCGAAGGACGAGTTCGGCACGCTGGCGGGCGCGTTCAACCAGATGGCCGCGGACCTCGAGCGGCATGAAGTGCTGGTCGTCGAGCAGGAGCGGTTGCAACGCGAGCTCGAGCTGTCGCGCCTCATTCAAACGGAGATGCTGCCGCGAGGCTCGCTTCGGTCGGGGCCGGCCGAGATCTGCGGATTGTCGATTCCGGCGCGGCAGGTGGGCGGCGATTTCTTTAACTACTTCGTCCTGCCCGACGGCCGCTTGGCGTTGCTGGTTGGCGACGTCTCGGGTAAGGGCGTCAGCGCCGCGCTGCTGATGGCCAACATCCAGGCGACGCTCCGGGCGAGGCTTCCGCATGAAACCAATCTCGCCGAACTGGCCGATCGACTCGACCGCGAGCTCGATCAGAACACGCCGGGAAGCGTGTATCTCACGCTGTTTCTCGCCATCCTTGAAATCGATGGGCGAGTGCTGCGCTACGTGAATGCCGGGCACAATCCGCAGTTCATCCTGCGAGCCTCCGGCATCGTCCCGCTCGGATCGACCGGCATGCCGATCGCGTTGTATGCGGGGCACGGTTACACCGAATCACGCGTCGATCTGGCCGCGGACGATCTGCTCTTCTTCTACACCGATGGTCTCGTCGAGACTGAGAACGAACAAGCCGAGATGTTCGGAACGGAGCGTCTGCAATCAATGCTCGAGTCGGAACGGACGGAAACCATCGATACGCTGCTGCATCATGTCGAGCAGCGGGTGGCCACGTTCCGGGGCAGTGCGGAACCGTTTGACGACGCCACCCTGATGGCGCTTCGAATCAGCTGATGGATCTGACGGACGAGCTTTGAGACGGCCGAGCTTGCAGTTGCCGCTGGCATTAATTCAATCTTCAATTATCATGAAGCGCTGTGAAGCGAGGAACCGTACTCATCGTCGAAGATGATCCCGCGGTCCGTCGCATGTATCGGACGGCGCTGGGTTTTGCCGGCTACGATACCATCGAAGCGCACGACGGCCCGACCGCACTCCACATCCTCGAACAGCGAACCGCGGATCTTGTCATTCTCGATTTGATCCTTCCGACGCTGAGCGGCCTCGCCGTACAGCAGGAAATCGCAGCGCACGCCAGCACCCGGGATATTCCCATCGTCATCATCACCGGATCCGATCTGCGTCTCGACGACGTCAACGTGCCGTGCATCCTTCGAAAGCCAGTCTCACCAGACCTGCTCGTGACAACGGTGCGCTCCTGCCTGGCCGCGGGCGCGTCGTCCGGCCTCCACACCTGATCGCCCCACAGGGCCCTTCACTCAGTCCAACTTGTGAGCGTAGCCGTGCCGGACTAGACTGTGCCACCGCGACAACTGAGGTCAGGAGGATGGCATGGCCGCAAGTCTCGTAGAGCGCATGACCGGGGCGATGAAGGCGGACGTCAAGACGTTCGAGGAGATCGAGGCAGATCCGACCGCAATAGGACAAGCCGTCACCGTCATTGTGATTGCCGGAATCGCTTCCCTGATTGGCAATGTCTGGCGGATCGGCATCTCCGGTGGGCTGATGTTGCTGATCGCGGACCTTTGCGGCTACGCGCTCTGGGCGCTGCTCGTCGTGCTGATCGGGACCAAGCTCATGCCGGAGCCGGCAACGAAAGCGGACTTCAATGAGGCATTCCGCGTCATCGGATTCACCGCGGCGCCAGGGGTCTTCAGCGTGCTGGCAATCATCCCGTTCCTTGGACCGCCGATCTCATTCGTCATACGAATCTGGATGATCGTGATTGGCGTCGTCGCCGTACGCGAGGTGCTCGACTACAGCAATACGGGACGAGCCATCATCGTCTGTCTTATCGCCGCGGTGATTTGCTGGATCATCTCGTGGTTCGTTCTACTCCCGCTCTTCCTGGGCAACGCAATGCTGCGTGCGATGGCTGGATAAGGCGGCAAACAGACGCGGCAACCACGGTCAGCGAGCCACCGGAGACTGCAAGAGGAGTTTGTCCACCGACTCGACTTCCGACGTGCTGGGGCCGAAGCCGAACCTCGAACGAATCACCACGCTGCGGTTCGTGTGCGGCACCCGTCCGAGATTGCTGACGAAGCGCTGATAACCGCCCTGTCGGCTGAGATAGAACTCGACGTTCGAGGCGTAGAGTGCCGAGAGCGTCTCGCCTGTCTCGCCGAGGACGCGGCCGATCCCGGCGAGCGCGGACGGGCCGCTTAGATTGCCGACGACCGGAATGATGCGGTCGCGCTGCTGTAGCGACTTGACGAATTGGAACGCTTCCTCTGAAGCCAGGTAGTTTCGCTGGTTGCCCTTGCCGTCGGTCTCGAGCAGAAGGTCCTTATACGTCGGGTAGTAGGGCTGCGGCAGACGCCCGGCACTCTGAAACTGCAGCTCCAGACCGCTCTCGATGAAGCGGCGATGAAATCGATCGATTGTCACGAGGTCGTCCGCCGAGAGCGGCACGCCGAACGCTTTGATCACGCCTGCCAGACGGGAATGGACCGCATCAATCGACTTCGAATCGAGTCCCGGCCGATTGATGTACTCGGCAAGGCGCGCGATCGTGGACGCCCTCCAGGCATCGACGTCGGCGGGAACGGCGCGGCCGAACAGCAGCGCGAGATATTCAACCCGCGTCCGCGACTGGTGAAAGATGGCTTTGAACAGCAGGTGCAGAAGGAGATTGTCGCGGCGAATGTCGAGGATGTATGCCACCGATGGCCTGATGTGCGCGATGTAGGAGAAGTTCTGATCGGGCCCGACGCCAATGTACGCACCACCACGGACATTGAGCCGATCGAGGTCCGGCAGCACTTCAAGGTACGAGCGTTCGTTGGAAACGAGGTTGTCGGTGTCGAAGTAGCCGTTTGGCTCGGAGAGCGACGCGACCTGCGCGGCGAATGCAGTCCGCGCCGGAGTCGGCTGCCGAACGCCCGGACCGTATCCCGACAGTGCCGCGACAGCAACGAGTACGGTCGCCAGGCGAAAGACAGGATCGTCGCTTCGCCACCGAATTCTGTGAGTCACGAGCCTCCGATTCCGCGCGTCCCGACAGTATAAGCCCTCAGCTTGCAGTCGGTTAACCCGTCTTTCGAGTGGGTATGCAACTTGCCTCTGCTCCACTGAGCCGGCAATCGATCTGTATTGAGGGAGACAACATGCAGCGCACGCGGTTCTTCTTCGGTATCTCCGTGCTGTTCCTTGCGGCGGGCATTGTCGTGACCGCGCAGGGTTCTGGCGCACCGAAGTCGACTCAGACAACGACGCCACCGAAATCAAACGCAGCCAAGCCCGCCGCAGCGACGCCAAAAGCAGCTCCGGCGCCGTTGGCCACTGCCAAGCCGCAGTCAGCGGCGAGTTCGAAGGCTGCGACGAGTTCGAAGGCACCAGTACAGAAACCGGCGACCGTGGCATCAGGCACGAAGCCGCAGGCGCAACCTGGCAAACCGGACGCGGCTGCCTCGAAAACTGCGCCGCAGGCTCCGGCTGCAACGATCGCGAAGACCGACAAGGCTCCTGCGACCAAGGTGGCGGCGAAACCGGACGCAAAGACTGCTAAGTCAGAGAAGGTCGCCGACACCAAAGTGACGAAGGTCGACAAAAAGTCGGACAAGCCGTCCAAGACGGCGGCCACGACGACGTCAAAGAGTGGATCGACGACGACAACAACGCAGTTGACCCCGGTTCAGCAGAAGCTCAAGGACAACACGACCCTCGCGGCGAAGGTTGAATCGCGGCTGCCCAAAGGCACCACTCTCATGACGGCGGCTGACGGCTTCCGCGACCTCGGACAATTCGTTGCCGCGGTAAACGTCGCGAACAACCTGAACGTGTCGTTCGACGAGTTGAAGACGAAGGTCGTGACGAACAAAATGAGTCTGGGTCAGGCGATTCAGGCGGTCCGCCCGTTGACCGCGAGCCCGACGATCGAAGCGCAGCGCGCCGAGTACGACGCGCGTGGCATGATCGCGGAGAGCGCTCAGGCGGAAGCTTCAGCGGCCCCGAGGACCCATGGTCCGGTGACGACGCCAACGTCTTCGACGACACCAACGTCGACAGGGACTTCAAGCACGGTGAAGACCAAGTCGAAGACGACCAAGACGTCGGCGCAGTAATCAGTTTCCAGTTGCCAGTTTCCAGTTCGAATTCCTTCGGTCGCGAACTGGAGACTGGTTACTGGCAACTAGTAAGTCGTGACCAGTGTCTTCCCATCTGGCGAGACGTCGAAGGGATGATTACTGCCGTTGAACGCCAGCCCGGCGATCACCCGCGGTGATGCTCCTTCCACCGAAATAGTGTGAATCTCCTGATCCCCGTTCCGTCCGATCACGAGGAAGCCGATCTTCGTCCCTCCTCGACGATGTGCGCGCGATAGACGACGCCCATGCCGCCAGACTCAAGCCTGGAGAGGATGCGGAAGTGGCCGAGGGTTCCGCCAACCATCAATCGCGCGTCACCGAATGTGTAATGTCATGAACTGACGCCAGCGTGCGTCCAACATCATGCGCCAAAATGCGCAATTTCGCGCGCCACGCACGCTCTCGGTGATTGACCGGTGATCCGACAATCTGTATGGTTGAAGCACACCAGTCAGCATGCCAATTGCGCTCACCTCTGAGGTCCAGGTGTCTCTTCGTTCCCGGATTCGAAGCAGCGCCTGGATCCTCGCGGTGATCGCGATTGCGAGCAGCCCGGCCCACGCGCAACGTCCGACTGCCACGCCGCTCGCATCCGTCGACGGCATCAACATCACCGCCGACGATCTCGACGCCGTCATCGGCACCGTGACGTGGCCTCTCGACGAGCGGCTCTATCAACTCCGCAAGCAGGCGCTGGACGCGCTCATCAAGCAGCGCCTGCTCGAACGCGAGGCGGCACGACGCAAGATCTCGCTCCAGTCGCTCATCGACACGGAAGTGACCGGAAAGGCGGCTGCGGTTACGGATGAAGAGATCGACGGCAAGGCCAAAGCTGACCCGTCGCTGTCGCGCGACGAGATCGGTAAGTCTCTCTGGAAGGCAAAAGTCGCAATCGAGCTGACTAAATTCGTCGCGACGTTGGAGCGCAAGACCAGTGTGCGGGTGATGCTCGATCCGCCGCACGCACCGCGATCGATTTTGGAACCGGCGAACGCGCCGTCGAAAGGCCCGGCAAGCGCGGCGGTGACGATCGTGGAATTTACAGATTTTCATTGTTCGCATTGCCGCGAGGCGGAAGCGGTGCTGAACCAGGTGCTCGCCTCCTACCCGGTACGG
The DNA here is from genome assembly GCA_046732715.1 of Acidobacteriota bacterium. Taxonomy (GTDB): domain Bacteria; phylum Acidobacteriota; class Vicinamibacteria; order Vicinamibacterales; family 2-12-FULL-66-21; genus JALZOC01. Next base: position 7,930 of record JBKPNQ010000272.1, read on the forward strand.
CTGGTGCATCGCGACCTGCCGCTCGACAACGCACATCCGCACGCGCGCGGCGCTCACGAAGCGGCACGGTGCGCGGACGCGCAGGGCCGCTTCTGGCCCTATCGCGACGTGCTGTTCGCTGGCGAGCCGAAACTCGGCGACGCACTGAAAGCGGCCGCGCGTCGCGCAAACCTCGATCTGGCGGCCTATGACCGGTGCATCGCCGGTGGATCGGGACGAGCGGCGATCGAGGCGGATCTCGCGGATGCCAAGCGCCTTGGTGTGAAGTCGACGCCAACGTTCTTCGTCAATGGGCGGGAGCTGGAGGGCCCGCCCACGCTGGAAGCGTTCGCGGCGGCGATTCGCACCGTGCTCGCGCGAACCTCGAAGACAAAGTGAGGGCCAATGATGCGTCAGGTTGGAATCGCGGTTCTCGTCGGGCTGGTGGGAATGGTGCCCGCGACCGCGCACGCGCAGGCGCCCGGCGATCGAACCGAGGTGCTGCACCCGCTGGTGTTTCAGCTGATGAACGACAACATCACGCTGGATCCCAACGCCAACGTGGCGCCGGCGAGCCGGATCGAATTCACGCGCAGCGTTGACGACAACCTCATTAACAACCCGTCTCTCGGCCTCGACCTCCTGGTCGGCATTCTCGACAGCGTCGGCGTCTCGATTCCCGGCTGGGTCGTGGATTTCATCGACGGGGTCGGCGATTTCTCCAACGTCAGTGTCGACGCGTTTATCGGACCGTACTTCAACGCCGACTACGGCGGTTACTTTCAGGTCACACCTTCGTCGCAGGAAGCCTTGAACCTCAGAGCGGCGATCGACGTCACCACCAACGCGCCGGCGATGAACACCTTCAAGTGCGGCGATGAGATCACCATCAACACCGGATCGCAGGGCGGGAGCAACGCCTCGCTCACGGTGCAGCCATCGACCTACGACTTTCAGATTGGTCCGGTGTTCAAGAACATCGAGTTCGGAGCAAAAGTTGGCGTCAACGTCGACCTGTGTGTCGGCTTGCAGATCCCGGTCGTCGGCTGCGCTGGCTACACCGCAAGCTTCAACGAAGGGCACACCTTCAGCGTCCCCGTACCGCTGCCGTCATTCCTGGATCCGATTCCGCCGCTCGTCAACGTCTGCAAGGCGGCATTCAGACCGGGAGCCAACGAAACCGATCTCCTCGGCTGCAGCGCCGGTCAGGCGACACCGCTCTTCAATATCTGGCAGCACGAGCTCGATGCGCTGAACTCGATCCCGGGCGTGCACTTCTCGTTTGCCGAGTTCAGCCCGGGCAAGGTCAAGATTATCGCGCCCGATCTTCCGACGCCGGTCAGCTTTACGATCCCGCAGGTCGAAGCACAGTTCCAGCAGCCGTCGGCGGTCTCGAAGCTCGGAGCCGCCGCTGACGGCAGCCTGCTCGCGACGGCGACGCAGAGCGATCTCGCGTATGCCAGCCTCGATCTGATCTCGCTTCTGGAGTACGCCGAGATTCCCACCAGCCTCAGCCTTGGCGCCGGCCTTGGCTCGGTTGATATCGGAGACGTGTCGCCGATCTTCCACATCGATCAACACATGCGGTACGAGTTCAAACCCGCGGTGAGCACGTCGATGAACCTCGGCACGCCGATGGCCTTCAAAGTCATCGATCCGGTCGCCGGGCAGGTTGCGGCGGGCACGGGGTCGGTCGTCAACTTCAAACCGGGACAGACCATCAAGCTGACCATCCCGCAAAGCCAGCACACGCCCGTCTCCGTCACCGACACCTACTCGATGAACGGAACACTGGCCACGCGCACATCGCAGCAGTATCGACTGTCGGTGAATTTCAAGGCGCTCATCGTGGCCGGCCCGGGCTTCAATTTCAGCGCCCTCGACAAGGACCTCGACCTGAGTGGCGCGATTCTGCCCGAGCACGTGATTGAGGACCACACGCTGAACCTGCCGGCCTTCACGCCGGTCACGTTCCCAGGCGTGACGCTGGATCCTGAAGATCCCCGGATTGATGTGACCGAACACTCGGTCCGCGACACGCTGAACCTTGACGGCGGCGAGCGCGCCGTAGTCTACCGGACGTCAATCGCGAACACCGGCGACGTCAACGTGCTAGATGCGGGGCTCAACCTCGATCTCGCCCGCGTGTTTGGCACGGCGGCAGGATTTCAGGCCGTCTGCGTCGCCAGTCAGGACCTGCCGCTCAACCCGTCCTACGACGGTGCCTCGGCGAAGAGCCTGCTGGCGGCGGGGACCACGCTCGAACCCGGACAGGGTGGCACCGTTGACGTCCTGGTTCGCGTCGCGCCCGAAGTCGCGCGGATCACGTCGAACGGCTGCTTCACGCCTGTCCTGTATACGTCGTCCTCGTTCGCGAACGGCGTCTCCCCGATCGGCACTCTCCTGCGCAGCAACTTCGATCAGTGCGCCGGAACGTCGACCGGTCCTGACACGACGAGCACTGTTGACCTCGGCGCCAGCGCGATCACCAAGGTCGCCGACTTCGCGGTCTACGCTTCCGAGTCGATTGTTTTCGATGGAGCCGCGGGCGTGTCGTATGGAAACGTCGGCACCAACGGCAGCGTCCAGTTCAAAAAGGCGGGCGCTGCCGAGGCCTTGCGCATCGTCGGCGACATGCACTCCGGCAAGGATCTGCACATCGAGCAGTCGCAGGTGGTCGCCGACTACGTCCAGGTGCACGACCGCGTGCACATGGACAAGAAGTCATCGCTGGTTACCAACGGCGCGCTCAGCGACGATTCGGGCTGCAACGCGCTGTTCGACCTGGGCTCGATGTCGTTCGTCAAGTCGGCGGGCAGCGCGGCTCGCATTGTCGTCGCCGATAACGGCTCGAGCACGCTCGACGCCGGCGATTACAAATCCATTCAGGTGAAGGATCGCGGCACCGTGACGCTGCGCGCCGGTATCTACACCATCGATGATCTTTCGATCTCCGGCGACAACGCGTCGTTCATCTTCGACGTCTCGGGCGGCACCATCACGCTGAACATCGGCACGTGGAAGAACGGCAACTCACGCGGCCTGCGGTTCCTGGTTCCGGACGGAGCGACCCGCGCCGTGCGCATCAACTATGCCGGCAACGGCGGGCTGACGCTCAAGAACGCGGTGCTGCAGGGGACGCTGGTCGCGCCCGACGCGCTCGTGACACTTGACGAGGGCTCGCAGCTGCGCGGCTCGCTGCGCGCCAAGCGCGTGACCTTCGGCGCGGGCTCGACGTTCATCGATCACCATCACCTCGAGCCGCTGAAGATCGATCCGGCCTGCGTCACCGCGCTCCAGTCGCCGACCGTGCCGGTGGTCGTGGGACGCTAGCTCACCTTCGCTGATGTTTCGCGAGCGCCTGTTCCAGGAGTGCGATCACGCGATCGAAGTCGGCGACAAATGGCGGGTGAGAATTCAACCCGGCGTAGCTCCGCGCGTAGTCCCTCATCGAGCGCGCGCACTCGAGCGCTGACTGTCCCGACGGCCGGCGGTTTGGATCCGCTCCCCGGTCGAGCAGCACTTTGACGACCTGAGCGTTTCCTACGCAAGCCGCTTGCAACAGAGGCGTGCGTCCATACATGTCCGGTTGATCTGGCGGAATGCCGGCCGTCAGCAGGACTTCCGTGAGACTGGCCTCGTAGTTCACGGCCTCATCGAGCGCGGTCCCCCCGTTTCGGTCGCGCGTGAGCGGGTTCGCACCAGCAGCGAGCAGCGCGCGAGCTGCGGCCGCCGATTGGACCCTCATCAACGGTGTCGCGCTGTTGCCTTCGAACATCCCGTTCGGATCCGCGCCGTTCTGCAGCAACACCTTGATCACACCGACGTCATCATCTTGAAGCGCCGTTCGCAGCAGTTCGACACGCTCCTCCGCTGACGGCGTCCAGCCGTCGCGAACCATCTGACGAAGCATCGGCTCATCAATCGTCACCCACCGCTTCGTCCTGGCCGCTTCATCGATCTGCTTCTCCAACTGCTTCAGCGGCTCCGGTGCGCCAACGTAGTCTTCGATGGACTTCGTCTGTCCGCCGCGAGTCACGGTGACAAACGTCGTCGGCAGATCTGTTACGGAGGTCGTCGTCCCGTCGGCATTGCGAATGAACCGGTAGCGATCGTCCAGCTCAAAGAAGCGGATACGATCCACCGTTGCAGCGAGCTCGGCCACACGACTGACCGGGATCTGGTCCGACTGGCGTCCGGTGACCCGAACATTCTTTTTTCCCTCGTACCTCACTGTTCCCTTTGCATCAACGCTGACGCTATAGATCGGGCACGGGCCGAAGCACGACGTTCTCGCCAGCGTGATGAAGAAGTCGTCAGGAACCGCCGGCGGCGTGCTCTGGGACGCGGCAAGCACGACCAGCGCGAGAGCGGCGGTCGAATGCGACAGGCGAAGCATAGGCCTCTTGGCTATATTGTCTCGCGAAGCGACCTTCTCTTGCACCTCGGCCCGGCGCATAATGACGCGCCAGGTCCGGGTGGGCGAGGACAGACCTCTTCCGGGAGAATTTCATGCGCAAAAGCCTTGGCGTCGGTCTCGTGATGTTGTCGCTTGCAGCCGCTCGCGTCGCCTGGCTGCACGCTCAACAGCCGGCGTTCGATCTGATTGTTCGTGGCGGACACATCGTGGACGGCACCGGCAACCCCTGGTTTGCCGCCGACGTCGGCGTCCGCGGCGATCGCATCACCGCCGTCGGCAACCTCGCGAATGCACAAGCCCGTCGCGAGATCGATGCGCGCGGTCTCGTCGTCGCGCCCGGTTTCATCGACATGCATACCCATTCCGACCAGCCGCTGCTCGACGATGGCAATGCGGAGAGCAAGGTGCGCGAAGGGGTGACGCTCGACGTGATTGGCGAAGCGACGACCGTCGCCCCTCGTGATGGCCTGCCCGAGGCCAAGGAATCCTGGACGAATTTCACAGGCTATTGGGACGCGCTCAAGGTGAAGGGCATCTCGATGAACGTGATCTCCGAGGTGTCGTTCCAGCAGATCCGCCTCGTCGTGAAGGGCTACACGCCCGGTCCAGCGACGCCGGCCGAAGTCGAGCGAATGAAGCAGTTAGCGGCGCGGTCGATGCGCGAGGGCGCGTGGGGCCTCGTGACGCGCTTCGAGAGCGGCGGGCCCGAGTATCCCGGCGAGGTGATCGAAGTCGCGAAGACCGTGGCGTCGCTCGGCGGCATCTACACGTCGCACATCGGCAGCGAAGGGATGCAGCAGGACAAAGAGATCGATTTCGCGATCCGCGTCGCCGATGAAGCGAAGATCCCGGTCCACATCTTTCATCTCAAGATTCGCGGAAAGCCAAACTGGGGCACCGTAGGCCGATACGTTGCCAAGATTGAAGCCGCGCGGGCGCGCGGTCTCGACGTGACCGCCAATCAGTATCCCTACACGGCGATGCAGCACGGCTGGAGCGCGTTCTTCCCGGTCTGGGCGCGCGAGGGCGGGCCGCAGAAGTTCGCCGAGATCCTGCGCGACCCGGCGATGCGTCGAAAGATCAAGGACGATAAAGATTTCCGCACCTGGGTCATGGAGCACGGCGGGTGGGATGGGATCGTCCTCGGACGGGCGCGCAAGCCGGAGAACAAGAAGTACGAGGGCATGCGCATCGCCGAGATCGCCAAGGCCCGCGGCGACGAGGACCCGGCCGACACGTGCATCGCGCTGATGTCCGACGAGGGCGGCACCATCACGGGCATGTTCCACACAATGTCGGAAGACGACGTGCGCCTCGTCATGAAGCAGCCATGGGTGTCGATTGCCAGTGACGGATCAGCGATCAATCTCGAAGCCGATGGCCTCCCCCATCCGCGTAGCTACTCGACCAACCCACGAGTCCTTGGCTACTACGTGCGCGATCAGAAAGTTCTCACGCTGGAGGAGGCCGTCCGCAAGATGACGACGCTTCCGGCGCAGATTCTCGGGCTACGCGACCGCGGCCAGATCCGCGAGGGCTTCGGCGCCGATCTCGTGGTGTTCGATTCGGCAACCGTCAGAGAGACGAACTCATTCGAGAAGCCGAAGTCGTACCCGGCCGGCATTCCGTACACGATCGTCAACGGCGTCGTCGTGATCGATGGCGGCAAGCACACAGGGGCGAGACCCGGGAAAGCGCTGATGGGACGAGCGTTCGGAGCGAGCTGAGTTCAAACGGTCCCTCACGACTTCCGTGCCTGGGGAAACGAAAGTGTCAGGGCCGGGAACCAAGTTCCCCCGTAAATTATTGAAACGACTGGCATACGGCTGGCGTAGAAATGGCACCGCCTCATCTGTTCCACAGGAGGACCGTGATGCCGTCCGCTCTGCGCCTCGCTTCCGCGACGCTCGTGCTGGCAGCGATTGGCATAGTCACGCCGCTGACCGCTGTGCGACAGCAACCATCCGCCGATCGCGCACTGCCCGACTTCGACATTCGCGATGGACGAGCGCCGCAATCGCCTTCACCGCAAGCGCAGGCAGAGATCGGCCGAGCCACGCAAGCCGGTCCTCGGCGAGCACGCGTGCACCCCTTCACCAGCGGGATCCGAGTCCTGGAGCGTCCGGGCATATCCGTGCGGCCCACAGCCCCTGCACCCGCGTTGAGGAACGTCGTTGCGTCGCTCGCCGATCGCCTTGGCCTGGAGAGCGGGGATCTTTCGTCGCTCGAACTGCAGCGCGACTACTTCACTCAATCGAATGGCGTGCGCACGGTCGCCTTCGCGCAATTGGTTGACGGGATACCTGTGCACGAAGCGGTCGTCACGATTCACGTGGATCGTGCCGGAGACATCGTGCGAGTGACGTCAAGCGCCGGGCGTAGTGCGGGCCGGCGCGGAGGGCAGATCGCCGTGGAGCAGGCAGTCAAGGCGGCGGCGGCAAACATCCGTCCTGAGTTGCCATTCGCGGCAATGCAAACCGACAGTGCCGGCGGTCACGCGGTGTTTGCGCGCGGCCAGTTCCGGCGGGATCTGACTGCCGCCCTGACGTGGCTTCCCGTAGACGGCGTGCTCCGCCTGACGTGGCACGTGACCGTGGAGCCTGAGAGCGATTCGGAACTCTACGACGTGCTCGTTGACGCCGCGACCGGCGAGGTGCTGTTGCGTCAGAACCGCGTGCACTTCGTCGAGGGTACAGGCCGGGTCATGCAGTCAGCCGCGATGAACGCGCTCGACCCGCGACGACTCGACCCGACGCCCGTCGGCCAGCCCGGGACGGGCTGTCCGCCCCCGTCCAACTATCTTCTCCGCAGCCTGAACACGCCGTTTCGCGATCCGTCGACGGTGCTGTCCGACACGGGCCGCCTGTCGGGCAACAACGCGCATGTCTTTCGCGTCGCAGCAAACAATGAAGGCGCGATGGGCACGTTCGACGGCACCAAGTGGAACTTCGACTTTCCGTTCAACTCACCCGACTCCGCCGAAACCGCGCTCTTCTTTGCCTTGAACTTCGCGCACGACTTCTTCTACAGCCTCGGGTTCGATGAGGCCGCCGGCAACTTCCAGGTCGACAACTTCAACCGCGGCGGGAAGGGCAACGATCCTATCAAGGGCAACGCCCGCGCCAACGGACGGAACAACGCCAACTACGTGAACGCCGCGGACGGAACGAGCCCACGGATCAACATGTTCCTCTGGGATACCAACAGCTGCTGGGGCGAGGACCTCGACTTCGATGGCATCCCGGACATCGACGGTGACTTCGACTTCGACATCGTCATCCACGAGTACCATCACGGCGTCAGCCTCCGCCTGGCTCAGTCGTGGGGTGGATCGGAAGCGGGTGCCATGGGCGAGGGCGGCGGCGACTTCTTCGCCTATAGCGTCAACGGGAATACGCAGCTCGCCGAGTACGTCGTGCCCGGGGGCCTGCGCACGGTCAATGCCCGCACCTACGCAGAGTGGACGTGCACCGGAGGCCTCTTCTGCGATGTCCACGACAACGGAGAGCTCTGGGCCAACGTGTTGTGGGACACGCGCGAGCGCTTCCGCACCGATCGCGTCCGCGGCACCGAGGCATCAGGCATCAACGAAGTGCATCAGCTGTACGTCGATGCACTGAAACTTGCGCCGCCCACGCCGACCATGCTGGACATGCGTGACGCGATCCTCCAAGACGATACCCTGCGCAATCCGGCTGGGACGCGCGGTGCGAATTTCTGCCGGATCTGGGAGTCGTTCGCCGGTCGCGGTATGGGCTTCGCGGCGCTCGATACGGCCGACGCCGGGTTCAACTCCGTCGTCGCCGACTTTTCGGTTCCCACTGGCTGCAATGCTCCTCCGTCGCTACCCATCGTGACGGTCACGGCCGATGTGCCGACGGCGACCGAGGCTGGTCCGGTTGCCGGGTCGTTCAGATTGACGAGCAACGTCATATCGAGCGACCCGATCACGGTTCAATACTCCCTCACGGGCAGCGCGGTGAACGGGACCGACTACGTCACCGCACCGCTGTCGGCCACCATCCCGGCCGGCGCCGCGGACGTGGTCATCCCGATCGTACCGATCGATGACGCGCTGGTCGAGGTGAACGAGACGGCGTTGCTCAGGCTGCGCAGCGGCGGGCCCTACGTCGTCGGTACCCCATCATCGGCAACGGTCACGATCGTCAGCGACGACGTGGCACCCGATCTGTCGATCTCAAGCCTGACCGTGCCGGCGCGCGGAGCGTCCGGCCTCACGATTCAAGTGACGGACACGACGGCCAACCTCGGCACCGGCACGGCACCGTCGTCGACCACATCGTTGTACCTGTCAAGCAATCTGATACTCGAGGCAACCGATCCGCTCGTCGCGACACGAGTGGTTCCGGAACTCGTTCCTGGCGCATCGAGCAACGGAGCGATGCCGGTCACGCTGCCCGATGGGCTTTCGCCAGGACAGTACACGCTGTTTGCGATGGCCGACGGGCCTGGCATCGTGAGCGAGTCCAAAGAGTACAACAACACTCGCTCCGGGTTTATACAGATTGGCCCGGACATCACGCTGACGGCACTTAGTGCACCGTCCACGGCTGGGGCAGGAAGCACGATCCTCGTGTCTGACACGACGGCGAATTCCGGAATGGGCACAGCGTCGGCCTCAGTCACCCGTTTCTATCTATCGGAAGACTTCAACCTGGACTCCGGCGACCAGCTGCTCCAGGGGCGCAATGTGCCGGCGCTCGACGGCGCTACTTCGAGCAGCGGCTCGACGAGCGTCACGATTCCGGCGTCGACGCACGACGGCAACTTCTACTTGATCGCCAAGGCCGACGGTACTGACGCCGTCGCGGAGTGCAGCGAGACCAACAACACGCGGACCTGGCTCATCCGCATCGGTCCCGACCTCGTAGTCTCGGCAACCGCACCGGCGCGGGCCGCTGCTGGATTGCCGATCGACGTCACCGAGACGACACAGAACAGCGGAACGGGCAACGCCGCAGCGTCGGTCACGGCGATCTACCTCTCGACGAATACCCTCCTCGATGCCGCCGACGTACGGCTCGGATCGCGTTCCGTCCCGCCGCTCGGGCCGGGCGGCACAAGTGTCAAGACGACGTCCGTCACGGTGCCGGCGATCAGCGCGGGCACGTGGTACCTCATCGTCAGCGCGGACGATGAACGAACGATCACGGAGACGGTCGAGACGAACAACACCCGCTCCGTCACTATTCTGGTTGGTCCCGATCTCACGGTGGCGTCGTTCACGCTGCCATTTACACTGGCGGCCGGCGCCACAGTCTCCGTCGGTGATTCGGTCAAGAATGTCGGCGCCGCGACAGCGGGTGCATCAGTGATTCGGTTCTACCTCTCCGCCAACACGCTCTTCGACAGCGGCGACACGCTGCTCGGCGAACGAGCTGTTGGTTCGATCGCGGCAGGGCTGACGAACGGCGGAACTACGTCGCTGACCATCCCATCAGGTTTATCGGGGACGTACTACATTTTTGCGATTGCTGATGGAACGAACCAGGTCGAGGAAGCGTCGGAGGGCAACAACTCGTTCCTGCGCGTCGTGCAGATCACGGGTGGGTAGTAGCGGGCCGATCCGCAAGAGCTCGGGGCGCCGCTCGTTAGTCGGCATGCCAGTTGCGTGAACTCTCTCTGAACGAAGCGCGCGCACCTGATCAGGACCGCGCGCCTCTTCGGGAGGTGAACGTGCCTAGTTCGACTCAACGGGCAGCAGCAAAGCGAAACATTAAGAAAGCGGCGGCAGCCGCGAGACGGAAGCGCACCATCGCGCATCTGCCGAAGCGCACGCGTACGGCGCTCGGCAAGAAGGGCGCGGCGACGCGAAAGAAGCGCTAGCGATGCGGAAGACGCGGGCGCGGTTTGGACTTGGATTCAGGGTGGTGCTCGGCAACCGCCGCGCGCAAGCAGCGACGATGACCATCGCTCCCGGGGAATCGGAGGGGGGACCCGACAACCGTCATCGCGGCGCGGATCAATGGCTCTTCGTGGAGTCCGGCACCGGAACCGCCATCGTCCAAGGACGCCGCCATGCGCTTCGGGCGGGCTCACTCCTCCTCATCGAGCGCGGTGACGTGCACGAGATCCGGAATACCGGGCGCCGTCCGCTGCGCACGCTCAACATCTACGTTCCGCCGGCGTACACGAAGAGTGGCGACGAGGTGCCGAGAGGGCGGAAATAGCCCTGACCAGCGAACTTCCGAATTAGAATGCCGCGGACATGACGGGCGCCGAACTCGACCTGCTGTTCCGGCAAGCCGTCGCGGCAATCGATGCAGGCGACGTTGCGACGCTGGAGCGGCTGCTGCAACAACATCCCGAGTTGGTGCGCGAGCGCTTGACCGAACCGGGCCACTGGGTGCGGAGTCAGATCGGCCCGGCCCTCGATGGGTTCTTCAAAGATCCCTACCTGCTCTGGTTCGTCACCGAGGATGCGGTTCGGACGGGACACTTGTCGGCGAACGTCGCGGCTATCGCGCGGAGCATCATAGAGACGGCGACACGGGCGGGAGTCGACGACCTTCAGCACCAACTCGACTCGACTTTCCATTTCGCCGTCTGCTCACCGATCGGCCGTGACGATGGTCGTCAGATCGAGCTGCTCGACGCGCTGATCGATGCCGGCGCCTCGACCGACGGCGGACCGGTTCAGGCATTCATCTGTCACAACGAGAATGCGGCCAGGCACCTCATCGCCCGCGGAGCAAGGCTGACGCTACCCGCTGCTCTCTGTCTGGGTCTATGGGACGACGTCGCCAAGCTGGCACCCCGTGCGACTGCGGAGGACAAGCAGGTGGCATTGGGCCTCGCGGCACTGAACGGAAAGGCGGAGGCGCTTTCGCGGCTCCTGCCGCTTGGTGTCGATCTCGATGCGTTCACGTCAGGGTTCTATTCACACGCCACGCCGCTCCATCACGCCGTGTGGTCGGGATCGCTTGCTACCGTAAAGGTCCTGGTCGAGGCTGGTGCGAGGCTCACCACACGCGACAAGGCCGAAGATGCGACCCCCCTCGGCTGGGCGGACTACGCGACGACGCTGCCGGCCGATCGGACGCAGGGCAAGCAGTTTTGGGAGATCGCCGTCTATCTTCGCGAACGCGGAGCGCGGTAACGCCGCAAAGGAAATGAAACAGACCTACACGTAACGGTGCGGCAACCCGGACCGGTGCAAGGGCACGGCGAACGGGTGGATCGTCCCCTGAGATCGTCTGACGGTAACGACGCAGTCAGTATCCAATTGAGCTGGTTGGTGCCGAGGGGAACGAACCCGCGCGGCCTTTTGGCCAGAGGATCGTCTGCCGTCCCCAGTGTGGACGCACTTTGCTATTGGTTTTCATGTGACGTTGACCGCCACCGATCGCGCTACGGCCTGCCTCAAAGGGATCGCCATAGGTGATGCCATTGGCAAGCAGACAGAGATGCTTTCACCCGAGGATGTCGTTCGTTGGTATCCGCACGGCATCAGAGGCTTCGAAGGCGAACCTGGCTCAGTCATTCCGCGCTATAGAGGAAACAAGAAGCGTGAATGGCGCGTCGGTGAAACTACCGATGACACGGAACGGACCATCGCCGTAGCACGAGCGATCATCGCTGATGAGAACGTGTCGCACGTGAGCATCGGTCGGGAAATGCTTGGGTGCACGAAGTGCGTCCACCCCGGTGTCCGGTCACTGTGGGAGTTTCATCAAGCCGCCGACCCGATGCGACTTGCGGTAGGCCATGACGGGTGTGGAGCGGCGATTCGAGTCGCTCCGGTAGGGATCTTCTACGCGTCACGCGCGCTTCACCAATTGGTCAGGGGCGCGTGGGAGGCATCAATTTCGACGCACGGCGGATCGCTAGCGCTCGCGGCGGCGGCGGCCACGGCCGCTGCGGTGTCGGCCGCCATCGATGGCGCATCTCCACAACACGTGCTGGAACTCGCCGAGGAGGCTGCAGCACAAGCCGAGAATCAATGCGCCGGTCGAGTGCCCGCGTTTGCCACCGCGATTCGGACTGTCTACGACCGGCTTTCGAGCTTCGTCCCGCTGACCAGCGCGGATGTCGCCACATGTTGCTTTCCCAACAAGCCGTTGACCATCGTTCCGTTGGCGCTGGGTCTTGCGACAGTCATGCGGTCGGCCGAAGACGCAATCCTTCTCGCCACGAACGTTGGCGGCGACAGCGACTCGGTTGCTTCCATTGCCGGTGGGATTCTCGCGGCGATGCACCCGAGCACTGTAAACGAGCGTTGGTATGAGACGGTGGAAGCTGTCAATCAGATCCGGCTGGTGCCGATTGCCCGTGAACTTGCCAGCCTTCGACGCAACGGATGAACGGGTGCGGAAAGCGGGTCGGCACGCACGTCTGAATCCGTGATTGCGACCAGGGCAAATCGAGGAAGTAGATCGGCGAACGCACTCGCCCGAGTCGCGGCGGCATCTCCGATTAATGCCGGATTACGCGACAACACATAGGTGTTGTGGCTAGATTTTGCCGGCAATCTCGTCATCGAGTCGGCCAACGGCGTGAAGCGCTTCTACATCAATGGTCCGATCGCGAGCGTCGGTTTGCCGCTAGCTCCGGGCACGTCGGAAGCGCGGCCTTTCGGGCACAGTCACCGCTAATCACGGTCTGATCGTGCCTCTACGCTGACTGTTCGATCCGGCTCGATCGATGGTGGTGCCGGGGGCGGGGATCGAACCCGCACGGCCTTACGGCCACGGGATTTTAAGTCCCGAGCGTCTGCCAGTTCCGCCACCCCGGCCCGGGGAATTATCGCATGTCGCCCCACCTACTTACGTCACGATCAGATTGCGCCGACGATGGCGCTGCGGCGCTTCGGCGGGCCTCGGTGAACGCGCATCTTCGCCTTCCCTGCGGCAGCCAATGCGGCCAGTCGTCCTTCAACGTCAAGCGCGCTTCAGGCTTCTCACCAAACGTTTCGTATTCCTGTTCGACGGCGCGCCAAGGTTCATCCGTGAGAAGAACGGGCTCCGCCCGGCGAGGACAGGTGAACACCGGTATACTTTGCTTCGATGCGGCCGCCAGGCACTCGCCTTGGCCCTTACGAATTGTCCGCCCTCGTCGGTGCGGGCGGGATGGGGGAAGTCTACCGTGCCCGCGACACACGACTGGACCGCACCGTTGCGATCAAGATCCTCAAGACCGAGTTCTCCCACCGTTTCGACAGTGAAGCGCGTGCGATCTCGGCTTTGAATCATCCGCACATCTGCGCGCTCCATGACGTCGGACAGAATGGCGACACCGAGTATCT
>JBKPNQ010000273.1:0-11493 GCA_046732715.1 Acidobacteriota bacterium
CGGCTTTGGTCACCACGGCACCCTCGGATATCGCAGGGCGAACGGCGATCCGGGGCATACTTGCCTCCTTGCTACAGAAATATTATACGATAAATATTTCACCTAACACAAGCGACCCGGACGATGGCGCAGCGGTGAGGAACGTCGGTGCTGGCATCGCCGCGATGAAACAATGATCGGCGACGATATGCCGCACGCTATAGGCGTGACGGCCACGGAGGTGCGATGACTCGATACGTTTACTGGATCACGACGGCGATCGTTGCGCTGGCTCTACTCGGCTCGCTCAGCTACCTCACGGGGAGTGAACAGGTCGTCAGTGGGTTCGCGAAGGCCGGCTATCCGCAGCACCTGCGAATTGTCCTCGGGCTGGCGAAGCCGGCTGCCGCAATCGTCTTACTCCTTCCGGGGCTGGCGATTCTCAAGGAATGGGCCTACGCCGGTGCCACCTTTGCGTGGGTCATGGCGACGATCTCGGCATATCTGTCCGAGCCGGGACGAGTGTGGATGCTGCCGATCGCGCTTCTCGCCCTGCTGGCCGCTTCGTATTTCACCCGGCCGGCGAGCCGTCGCGTTGGAGTGTAGTGTGACTCGCGGCGCCCGTTCGCCACTGTCGTACGGGTCTGAAACCACTTGCCGTCTCGCGACGCGGGGCTGATTCGGGGCGCAATCGCCGGCGACGGCGACGATCCGGCTAGCCAAACAACTGATCGCGCGCAGCCGTCGTCATCGCGACGACGCCCGGGTGCTTGAGCCGGCGCTCGGCGGAGATGACGTAGTACCGCTCGCGCACGGCCTCGGTTCTGCCGACGATCCGAACGCCGTAGAACCGGCTGACGTCGCGTTCGATGGCGGTCGGCGCCGGAAAGATGCATCCCACTGCCTGCCCGACAACGCTCATCAGGGCGGAGTCTTCGAACTCGCCCTCGATACGTGGGCGAACGCCTTCACGATCGAACCATTCGTCCAGCGCGCGGCGCAGCGGGTTGTTGGTTGTCGGTAACACCATCGGCGCGTTCTGGAGCGACTTCGGGAAACGCCGGCGAATCCGCGCCGCCAGAGGCGCCGGGGCAAAGAATGACGTGGCCGACTCGCCGACGGAATGATTGAACACCCGGACCGGGAGGTACGCCGGTGCCGGCGTGTTGGCGACGACGACATCGAGCGCGTAGGTGACCAGTTGCCCGATCAGTTGTTCCGGGTTGTCCTCGCGACACACCAGCCGAATCGATTCAGGCTGCTGAATGGCTGGCCTGAGCAAGCGATAGACGAGAAGTTTGGGCACGGCGTTCGCGACGCCGACGGTCAACTGCATGCCGCGTCCCGGCGACCGTCCCTCGAGCGTGTCGAGCAGCTCTCGTCCGACGCTGAAGATCTCGTCGGCATAGCGATGGACGACGCGGCCGACGTCGGTGAGCATCTGGGCGCGCCCTTTCCTCGCGAACAGCGGCTGGCCGAGGGCCTGCTCCAGCATTCGCACCTGCGCGCTGACGGTTGGTTGTGACAGGCGCAGCTTCGTTGCCGCCTGCGAGACACTGCCCTCCTGAACAACGGTCCAGAAATAGAGAAGGTGGTGGTAGTTGAGCCAGGGCATCATGCAAACACACTATAGATAAAATCTTATGATTGGAAGCAAAGTATCTATTTGTCTATGACCTCCGTCAGTCGTACGGTGGGTTCATGCTTGCTCTCGATCTCGACCGTCGTGTCGCCGCGCTGGCGCGGCTGGCGGCTGAATACAAATACCTTCCAGGCCTGCGACTGACGACGGCGCAGGCGGCGCGGCTGTGCGGCCTGTCGATACGCGAGGCCGACGTGGTGTTGACCGCGCTGGTGGTCAGCGGCCACTTGTGTTGCGATAACTCGGGCCAGTACGCCGTGGCCCGGGCGAACATACCAGAGCCGGACGTCGTCGGCGCCGCGGCGGTGTTGAGCCGTTGGGAAACACGGCACTAGTGGCCTGTCCACGCTCGCCGAGCAAGCAGTGAATAAAAGTGAGCAGTGAATAACGAGGATAAGACACACGAGAAAGGCCGATGGCCGTCGAGACGTCGCCGCACCACGAGTGGCACAGCCAGGAGATCGACGTTGTCCTTGCCCGGCTGAATGCTGCCGCGACCGGCCTGACGGCTGCGGACGCGCGCGAGCGATTGGCGCGCGTCGGTCCAAACGAACTGCAGGCGCTGTCGCGAAGTTCGGCGTGGCACACGCTCGCCGCGCAGTTCAAGAACGTCCTCGTCGTCATCCTGCTGGCTGCAACGGCACTCTCCGGGCTGCTGGGACACGGACTCGAAGCGATTGTCATCGCCGTCATCGTGCTGTTCGCGGTGCTCCTGGGCTTTGTGCAGGAGCACCGCGCGGAGCGGGCGCTCGAGGCGCTGCGCCAGATGGCCGCTCCCATCGCGCACGCGATCCGCGACGGCGTCGAGGTCGCGCTGCCAGCCGGCGACCTCGTGCCGGGCGATGTCATCCTCCTCCGCGCCGGCGATCGCATCCCGGCCGATGCCCGCATCGCCCTGGCGGTGAACCTCGCGATCGATGAAGCCACGCTGACCGGTGAGTCGGATGCGGTCGTCAAGAAGTCGATCGCGCTCGACGCGTCGGACCTGCCGATCGGCGATCGCCGCAACATGGCCTACGCCGGCACGCTCGTCACACGCGGACGAGGCCAGGCGGTCGTGGTCGCCACCGGCATGGCGACCGAGTTCGGCCGCATCAGCACCCTGGTTCAGACCGTCCAGTCGGGACGGACGCCGCTCCAGGACAACCTCGATCGACTCGGCGCTGCGCTGGGCAAAGCCGCGCTCGCCGTCATCGCCGTCATCGTCCTCCTCGGCATGTGGCGCGGCCTGCCGCCGCTCGACATGCTGATCTTCGGCATCGCGCTCGCCGTCGCCGTGGTGCCCGAGGCGCTGCCCGCAGTGGTGACGATCTCGCTGGCGATCGGCGTCCGTCGCATGGTCAAGCGGCAGGCACTGGTCCGTCGGCTGCCAGTGGTGGAGACACTCGGCAGCACCTCGGTGGTGTGCTCGGACAAGACCGGCACGCTCACCCGAAACGAGATGACAGTCCGACGGATTGTGACGGCCGACGAAGCCGTTGACTTGAGCGGCGTCGGCTATGACCCGATCGGCGAGTTCGTGAGCAACGCTGTCGCCACGCCACCGTCGCCACTCGTAAACGAGCTGCTACGCGGGGCCGTGTTGGCATCCGACGCGCGCGTCTTGCTCGATCGGGACGGCCGCTGGCGCGTCGAAGGCGATCCGACCGAAGGCGCGCTGGTTGTGGCGGCGGAAAAAGCGAACCTCGATCAGGCAGAGCTCAACCGCCTGCATCCGCGGGTTCACGAAATCACATTCACGTCTGAGCGACGGCGCATGACCACGCTGCATGACGGCGGCGATGCGCTGGTCGCGTATTCGAAGGGTGCCGTGGACGCCATCCTTCCGGACTGCATCGCGTGGGCGCGCGATGGACACGACACCCCGTTGACAGCCACTGGACGCGAGGCGGTGCTCCGCTTCGAGCGCGAGATGGCGTCCGTCGGCCTTCGCGTGCTCGCGATTGCGCGAAGGCTGCCTACGGCGGTGGCGGACGCCGAGCAGCAGATGACGCTGCTCGGCCTCGTCGGCATGATGGACCCGCCGCGCGCGGAGGCACGCGCCGCGGTCGGGACGTGCTGGGACGCCGGCATCACGCCGGTCATGATCACCGGCGACCATCCGCTGACCGCCACCGCCGTGGGCAGTGAAATCGGGTTGCTCAGCGGCCGTCGGGTCGTGTCCGGCCAGGAACTGTCGTCGATGTCCGATGCGGAGCTCGCTCGCGGCGTCGATCAGATCGGCGTGTACGCCCGAGTCTCGCCGACCGACAAGCTGCGCGTCATCGCCGCGTGGCAACAACGCGGTGCCGTTGTCGCAATGACTGGAGACGGCGTCAATGATGCTCCCGCCCTGAAGAAAGCGGACGTCGGCATCGCCATGGGCATCACCGGAACGGACGTGAGCAAGGAAGCGGCCGCGGTCACACTGCTCGACGACAACTTCGCGACGATTGTCGCGGCAGTCGAAGAAGGCCGCATTGTCTTCAACAATATTCGGAAGTACCTCTCGTTTCTGCTGTCGTCGAACATCGGCGAGATTCTGCTGATGGCGGGCGCCTCGCTCGCCGGGATGCCGCTGCCGCTGACAGCGGTGCAAATCCTGTACGTCAACCTGGCGACCGATGGACTGCCAGCGCTCGCGCTGGCGGTCGATCCACCGGAACCCGACGTGATGCAGCGGAAGCCACGCGACCCGCGAGCTGGTGTGTTCACACGCCCGCTGGTCATGCTGCTGGTGGCCGGGGGCATCTGGTCGGCCACGGTGAACCTCGGGCTGTTCGCGTGGTTGCTCAAGAGCGGACGTCCACTTCAAGAAGCGATGGCGATGACGTTCGTGCTGCTCGTCCTGATTCAGTTCTTCAAGGCGTTCAACTTCCGCTCGGATCGATTTTCGGTATTGCGGCGTCCCTTCGCCAACCGCTGGCTGAACCTCGCGGTCGGATGGGAACTCGCGTTGCTGGCGGTGATTCTCTACACGCCGTTCCTCCAGGGGCCGTTCGGAACGTTCTCGTTCACGTGGACGGACTGGGCCATCACGGTGGGACTCGCATGCACCATCGTGCCGGTGCTCGAAGCGGTGAAGTGGCTGGAGCGACGCGGTTACGCGGGAGAATTGACCTGAACCAGCCCGAAACCGACCGTGAGCCATGCTACGATCCGCCCCACGCGATTAGACAACGGAGAGGATCATGCTTCTGTGGAACCAGGTCGTTGAGATCCTGAGGGAATCCATTCTCGCCTACGCTCAGATATTTCACGGAAGCGTCGGCGCTGGAATCCTGGTCGTCACGTTTCTCGCACGACTGGCGCTCCTGCCGCTGGCCATCCGCGTAGCTCGTGCTGCCGGAAGGCAGCAGGAGATCATGGCGAGGTTGCAGCCGCGGCTCGACGCCCTGAAAACGGTTCACCGCAACAATCCAACCCGCCTCGCACAGGAGACGAGGCAGCTGCTGACACAGGAGGGCGCGAGCCCACTCTCGGGCCTGGGGTGCGTGGGAACACTCGCGCAACTTCCGATTCTGATCGCGCTCTATTCGAGCGTGCAGCGGGCGGCTTCCGTCGGAGGACGATTTCTCTGGATTCGAGATCTAGCAAAGCCCGACTGGATTGTCGCGATTGTCGCGACGGTGATCACGTGCCTCGCCAGCGTGTCGGGTGGCGCACCTTCCCAGAATCGATCGCTGCTGCTGACCCTCTCGGCTGTGATCACCATCGCCGCGCTGGCGAAGATGGCAGCCGGTGTGGGCGTGTATTGGGGCCTCTCGAGTCTCTTCAGCGCCGCACAGGGCTGGACGGTTCAACGGCTTCAGAGACGCGCGGCGTGAATTCACCAATTCACATCCGGCTTTTCCTGTTCCCGATCCGGTCGAGCACGCGCTCCGTGACGCTGCGACGCTTGGGCGAGAACTGATGCGCGGCGGCGACGACGTACGGGCGCACCTGTCTGCTGGCATACGTCAAATACCCGGTCTCGCGGATGTCGCTGAGCGTCTGCCTGTAGTGATCGAGGAGCGCCGCTGCGAACACCTTGCCGGTCCGCGTCGCGCCCACCCAGGCAGACGCCGAAAGCCAGCGGACGCCGTCCGGGAGCGATCGCGCCGCCGACAGCGCCAACATTGAGGACGTTTCAAACACCGAGCGGTTCTGGCGCGCGGACTCCGCGGTCAGCTGACTCCACACAGCGGTGATCGTTTCTCGCGACGGAAGGCTGGCTGGCGGCAACCCCTGCGCCGCTTCGCGAATGCCCTCCCACTCCTGTCGCAATGCCGCCACATCCAGTGGTGGGGTGTTGATCGTTGCGGCCAGTCGCGATGACGTTCGTTCCAAACCGTCGAGCATTTCGTCGACGCT
Source organism: Acidobacteriota bacterium (assembly GCA_046732715.1). GTDB lineage: Bacteria > Acidobacteriota > Vicinamibacteria > Vicinamibacterales > 2-12-FULL-66-21 > JALZOC01. Next base: position 5,954 of record JBKPNQ010000273.1, read on the forward strand.
CGTGAACTGCGCATCCTGTTCGAGGAGGCCCTGTGCTTTGAGTGCATCCGCGATTTCAGGTATCAAGTGCCGACCCATGCCACACACGTCGGCGAGTGCCGCGAGCACCCAGACCGGGGAGGCGCGAAAGGCGACGATGCCGAGCGCTTCGACGACGTTGCCTGCAGTCCGTCGTGCGATGAAGTCGTCGGGAATGGCACCTTCGCTGCCGGCGAGGCCTTCCGCTCCCCCAACCTGCTCGATGAGAAACCGCAGCGTGCTGTCGACGAGGTTTTGATAGAGCTGGCTGCGGCGCACACCCTCGGGAAGGGCGACCTGGCCGGCCTCGCGCGCCATCCCGGCACCAAGCCCGACGGCGGCGCGCAGCACTCGTTCCGGAATCGATAACAGGTATGACTTGACCGTCATCTAGTCCACCTTCCACACGTGGACGACGACAACGTCTGGGTGACGCTCGCCGAGACCGATGAAGATCGCGCGCGTGAGCCACTGCAGGTCGGCGGCCGACGTTTCGAAACTGGGAACGGTCCTGAAGTACACCTTCGACGGGTCGACGGGCTCGCCGGCGAGCAGCTTTTTCGTGACGGCCGGCGCGGCGTGACGGATACCGGCATTCTGAATGTAGATGAGGCGGCCGCCATCGGTCTGCAGCGCGTGTCGAGCTCGGCGAGACCGTCGTCGCGCACAATCTGCCAGTCGGCTCCTCCTGGCAGCACGGTGCCGCGGATGTCGGCCCGTCGAACGTGCCGCCCAGGATCGGAATGACTCGCCGGCGCCCGGCCGGCACCTGACCGAACTCCATCGGCGGCCCGACCTGCACACGCAGCGTCATCGCGTACGTCAACGTAGGCGCCGAGCCCGAGCCTCCGTGGGCTGAGGGATCTGCGAGCTCGGTTTTCTTGTTTCGCATCGCCCACTGGCTCGGAGATGACGATGGGCGGATCTCGTCGTAGCACAGAGACGGAATTTTAACCGGGTGGGCGTACATCTCAGCAAGAATGCGCGCTCCTTTCGAGGCGGGCGCTCGACTGCGCGAATGGCATGGGTCCACGGAGGTGACGGAGATCACGCGACACGATCAACACGGAGACGCGGGGACACGGAGCTATCTTGCTGCTGAAAAAGAACTCCGCGTTTCCGTGCCGGCGGGTTAATGCTGGTTCCGCGTGCTCCGTGCGCGCCGTTTCCTGCCTGGCGCCCGCCTTGACTTCACCGCGCAAAGGCCCGATTATGGCCTCCCCAATTCACGTCTGCGGAGGTGTGCATGAAGATGCTGGTCGCGCTGGTCTCGTGCGTCAGCGCCCTTATGTTCCAATCGCATCCAACCGGATCGACACCGTCGACGAGCCCAAAGGGGACCACGCAGAAACCTGCGGCCGGCAAGATCCGCATGTACTACATCGCGGCCGACGATGTGACGTGGGACTATGTGCCGGGTGAGAAGGACGGCATCACCGGCGAGCCGGTGAACGCGACCGGCTACTTCAGAGGATCGCGGCCGGAGGAACGGGTGCCGAAGCCCGTGAGCACGAAGTACCTCAAGACCCTCTATCGCGAGTACACCGACGAGAGCTTCAAGACGCTGAAGCCGCGGCCTCCCGAGTGGGAGCATCTGGGCTTTCTCGGCCCCGTGATCCGCGCGGAGGTCGGCGACACGATCAAGATCGTCTTTCGCAACAACGGAGACCACGCGTACTCGATGCATCCGCACGGCGTTTTCTATAACAAGGACTCCGAAGGCGCCCCCTACCAGGATGGCACGGCCGGGAAGGACAAGGCGGATGATGGTGTGCCGCCAGGCGGCACCCATACCTACACCTGGGAAGTGCCCGAACGAACCGGCCCGGGGCCGATGGATCCCAGCTCGGTCATGTGGATGTACCACTCTCACGTCAACGAGGTGAAGGATCCAAACACCGGCTTGATGGGCGCCATGATCGTGACGGGGCGCGGCAAGGCCAAGCCGGACGGATCGCCGAAAGACGTCGACCGCGAGCTGATCCTGATGTTCGCGCAGATCCACGAAGAGGATAACTGGTACTTCTTGAAGAACGTGAAGGTCGCCGACAATCCGGTGCCGCCGCCGCCCGGGCTGTCGCAGAATTTCTATCCGTACTTCGTGACCTTCTCGATCAATGGGTTTGCGCATGGCAGCATGCCGCTCGATGCCGTAACCGTACGCAAGGGAGAACGGGTGCGCTGGTACGCGATGAGCTCCACGAACGACTTCGATTTCCACACCCCGCACTGGCACGGCAATGTCGTCACCGTGAACGGCATGCGAACCGATGTCGCGTTTATGGGGCCGATGCAGATGATCACGGCCGACATGACCCCCGATAATGAAGGGACGTGGTTGCTCCACTGCCACGTGTCGTTTCACAACACCGCCGGAATGACGGGGCGGTATGCTGTAGTTGGGAAGAAGAAGTCTACGAACTGAACTGGCGGGTCATCGTGGGAGTAGATCGTGAAGAAGATACAGATACAGGGTGTTCACCACATCACGATCGTGGGATCGACGAAGCGGAGCGCCATCGACTTCTGGCAGGAGGCGCTCGGGATGCCGTTCATCTTCGAGCAACCTAACCTCGGCAAGCCGGACGAGAACCACCTCTACTTCGATCCCGGCGATGGGCGCCTGTTGACGGTATTCACCAACGAATCTCGAGAGGATGCCCGGCGGCATGCCCCGCGGGAGATTGGCTGCGTGGAACACCTCGCCTTCAATGTGTCGCGAGCGACGTTCACGCTGGCTCCCGATCGGCTTCGTGCCCGGGGGATCGAATTCATCGAGCGCGATCGCGGCTTCATGAACTCGATCTACCTTCACGATCCGAATGGTCTGAAGATCGAGCTCGCGTGCTATAAGTTCGAGCCGCCGATCGGCTTCACCGCCGTTGACGTCCTCATCAAAGCTCATGCGCTGCGTGTCGAGCGAGGCGACCATCACATTGCGGACGAGCATGTGGCTGACGCCATCGAGCAGTTGCTCGCGACTCGCCCGCGTCTGCCGGTTGAAGAGCACATTCCGGCCGGTTCGGGGCGCTGACTCATCCGCATCGATTCGATCAAACAGGCATGGATCGTGCGGTCCACGCGGCCGGCTCTTGCGCAAGCGTGAGTATTTCTAGCAATTTCTCGTAGAGCCAGTATCTCGGCTGACGTGTACCGCGACATTCCGTGGATAAACCACAGTCGCGTGCCATAGTGGTCGATGTCCGGGACTTCGGATCGCCACGTGCGTGATCGCCATGCCCGTGATTTCTTCGGCTTCTCCATCCGTCCCACTTATTTCGATCGGCGTGCAGCCGATCGTGCACCCTCTACGAGTCTCATCCGTCAAAGCTGCTTGTTCGACTCACTCACTTACAACGGGGAGGTGTATCGTGAAAACGATGAGTAGGTGTCCACGGGGAATGGCCGTCTGGTGGTGTGTGGCCATTGCCTTCATCGTGGCTGGGTATTCAGCCCGTCCTGCTTCCGCGCAGGTGCTGTACGGTTCGATCGTCGGAACCCTGACGGACCAGACCGGCGCTGGGGTTCCCAAAGCGACCATCACTGTGACGAACAAGTCCACTGGCTTGAAAAAGGAAGCCACCACGGACGACGCCGGCTACTACTCGATTCGCAACCTGCCGGAAGGCACATACGACCTCGCGATTACCGCTGGCGGATTCAGGCCGTATACCCAGAAGGATCTCAATATTTCTATCAACGCCGTGACGCGTGTGGACGCGGCCCTACAGGTGGGCGGACTCACCGAAGAAGTCAGCGTCGAGGCGAGTACTGCACTCCTTCAAACCACCAGGTCGGACGTGAGCGTGAGCCTGGATACCAAGGCAATCGAGAATCTGCCGCTCTCCGGCTATCACAATTTCCAGACGCTCATCAACCTGGTTCCGGGCGCGACACCGGGCCGGTATCAGAACGCCGTGACCGATACCCCGGGGCGCGCTCTGTCGAACAATGTCAACGGCCAGGAGCGCGGGGCCAACAACACCCGCGTCGACGGCTCTGCCGACATTCTCGTGACGATGCCTCATCACGCGGTGTACGTGCCGCCGGTGGAAAGCATCCAGGAAGTCAACATCGCCACGAACAACTTCGACGCCGAACAGGGCATGACCGGCGGCGCGGCCGTGACGGTCATCACCAAGTCCGGGACCAATAATTTCCGGGGCTCCGCGTCCACGATGTACTCCAACAGCGGGATGCGGGCGTTCACCTGGGACGAAAACCGCGCCGGTGTGCAAGACAAACCGGACAGCAAGAGGAACATCGACGGCGCCAGCCTCGGTGGTCCCATCAAAAAGAACCAGTGGTTCTTCTTCGGGAACTGGGAAGGCACCTTCGAGCGCGTCAGCAGTTCGCTGCTCTCGGGGGTTGCCCCTGCGGACTACAGGTCAGGCGACTTCAGCCGCAAGCTCGGAGCTCCCGTCTTGAGCGCGGCCGGTAACGCGATCATGGTGCCCACGACAGAGGGGGGCCAGGTGCCTTTGCTGCAGGGCATGGTCTTCGATCCATTTACCGGCAATAAGGACGGCACGGGCCGTTCGGTATTTTCGAGCGGCGGGCGCATCAACGTCATTCCGGCGGCACGTCTGAACGGCCCCATGATGAAAATGATGTCGCTCGTGCCGTTGCCAAATCAGCCGGGCGACACCGCGAACTACTTCAACACCGGCACCCAGAAGTTGAACCGGAACAACTACGACGGGAAGGTCAACTGGAACCGCAGCGAGCGACACCAGCTGTTCTTCAAGTACAGCGCCATGGACGCGCTCGTCCACGGTGAACCCAGCCTTGGAGCTGCCGTAGGAAATTGTCTCTGCGCCGGCGGTGGACTCGGTGACGGGTCCACGCTGGTGCAGATCGCCGGCATGGGATCGACCTACACGGTGTCGCCCACATTCTTGATCGATGGAACGTTCGGCTGGACGCGATTTGGCCAAAACGTCCAACCTCCTGACCTCGGCACCAACTACGGATCGGACGTCCTCGGGATCCCTGGAACCAACGGCCCTGACCCGCGCGAGAGCGGCCTGCCGGGTTTCTACATGTCCGGCTACTCGCAGCTTGGCAATCCTGAAGGCTGGAATCCGCTCTATCGCAACGATCAATCGTACACCTTCAACACCAACGCCACCAAGATGCAGGGCACGCACGACATCCGCTTCGGCTTCGACTTCGTGCATCACCTGATGAATCACTGGCAGCCCGAGCTGGGCGAAGGCCCGCGGGGCGCGTTCTTCTTCGATCCGGGCGTGACCGCCCTGAATCCCGACGCGCTCGAGGCCGCTGTGGGCTTCAGAGGAGGGACACCGTCGTTCGAGAACGACTGGAACTCCGTCGCCGCATTCCTGCTCGGCACACCGGACGGGTCCGGCAAGAGCAGCCAGTTCATCAAGATGAATAGCTTTGAGAATCAGTACGCGCTGTACGTCCGCGATCGCTGGCGCGCGACGACCAAGCTGACGGTCGACCTTGGCCTGCGCTGGGAGCTCTATCCGAATCGCACGCGCTCTGGCGGCCTGGGC